>JAVBMQ010000206.1:0-21739 GCA_031552335.1 Bacteroidales bacterium
CTCCTTAAATACAGTGGCTTAGAGCCACTGCTTACTAAGGGCGCGCCCTTTGGGCGCAAATCTTCCGTAATAAGATCAAAATCCTATAAATCAAGGTTGAATCTTCCAAACGAGACGAACAAGATTGATGTTTCCAAACGAGACGAACAAGATTGATGTTTCCAAACGAGACGAACAAGACTGAATTTTCCAAACAAGACGAACAAGACTGAATTTTCCAAACAAGACTGATGTTCCCGAACAAGATCAAATCTTCCGGATAAGATAGACATTTGTCATCCCTAGGATTGAAAACCTAATCCTGTTAATATTGCTTGTTCTATTATTTTAGGAAAATATTCATACTCTAATGCATGAACCTTTTCCGCAACATCATCTGCCGTATCAGAAGAAAGTACTTCACATGTAGCCTGGAAAATTGTCTTTCCTTCATCATAATTCTCATTCACATAATGAATGGTAATACCGGATTCTTTCTCTCTGGCAGCGACAACCGCTTCATGTACATGTGAACCATACATCCCTTTTCCTCCGAATTTGGGCAGAAGCGCCGGATGAATATTGATAATCCGGTTAGGATAAGTTTTGAGTAAATTCTCCGGTACCTTCAATAAAAATCCGGCCAAAATGATCCAGTCGATTTCATATGATTTCAATGTGTCGGGAACCAGATCTGTTTCCTCAAATTCTTTTTTGCTGAAAGTAAATGAAGGAATTCCTAATTTTTGGGCTCTTTCATGTACATAGGCATCCTTTTTATTGGAGATAATAACCGGTATACAAATCTCTTCATTTTTTAAAAAATATTTAACAATATTCTCGGCATTTGAGCCGGAACCGGAGGCAAAAATGGCTAATTTCTTCATTTTTCAGACTATTTGTGCACAAATCTTGGGGAAATGTGCAGTTTTATGCGATTTTTTTTTTTAGTTTCAAGAATAATGCTTTCCTTTGCACTGCAAAATTAAAAACTATATTTGTATTATTAATTTAAATTGAAAAGTTATGTCTGAAATTGCATCAAGAGTAAAGGCGATCATCGTTGAAAAATTGAGCGTTGAAGAAACAGAAGTTACTAACGAAGCCAGCTTTACTAATGACTTAGGAGCAGACTCACTTGACACTGTTGAGTTGATCATGGAGTTCGAAAAAGCTTTCGGTATTTCTATTCCTGACGATCAAGCTGAAAAAATCGGAACAGTAGGTGACGCTATTGCTTATATTGAAGCAAACACAAAGTAAAATCCCCTTATTTAAACCATTTTAAACCATTATGGAATTAAAAAGAGTGGTGGTAACAGGCCTGGGAGCAATTACACCGGTAGGGAATAATGCCAAAGATACATGGAATTCCCTTGTAAACGGAGTAAGTGGCGCCGGGCCTATTACTTTATTTGATGCATCGAAATTTAAGACTCAATTTGCATGCGAAGTCAAAGGATTTAATCCGGAAGAGCATTTCGATAAAAAAGAAGCTCGTAAAATTGACAGGTATGCTCAATTGGCTATCGTTGCAGCCAAAGAAGCAGTAGAAGATTCCGGTTTGGATCTTGAAAAAGAAAACCGGGACAGAATAGGAGTTATATTTTCTTCAGGAATCGGTGGAATCGGAACATTCGATCAGGAGGTAGGCGGTTATTTCAAACAGGAAGAATTGGGGCCGAAATTCAGTCCGTTTTTTATTCCTAAAATGATTGGTGATATCGCTGCCGGTCGTATCTCTATGATTTACGGATTCAGAGGACCCAATTATGGAACCGTTTCAGCATGTGCTTCATCTACCAATGGTGCAATCGATGCTTTTAACCTGATTCGTTTAGGTAAAGCCAATGTGATTGTAACAGGAGGCGCAGAGGCAGCTATCTGTATTTCCGGTGTGGGTGGTTTCAATGCTTTAACAGCTTTGTCTACCCGTAATGATTCTCCTGAAACAGCTTCCCGTCCTTTCAGCAAAAGTCGCGATGGCTTTGTTATGGGAGAGGGTGGCGTTTGTCTGGTACTTGAAGAAATGGAACACGCTTTGGCGCGTGGCGCTAAAATTTATGCGGAGATTGCCGGAGGCGGTATGTCGGCCGATGCTTATCACCTGACCGCATCCCATCCTGAAGGATTGGGCGCTATGCTGGTTATGCGTAATGCATTAGAAGATGCCGGAATGAAACCGGAAGATATTGATTATATCAATGTCCATGGTACTTCCACCCCTGTAGGAGATCCGTCGGAAGCAAAAGCTATCAAAGAAGTTTTCGGAGATCAGGCTTATAAATTGAATATCAGTTCTACTAAATCTATGACAGGTCACTTATTAGGTGCTGCCGGAGCAGTAGAGGCAATGGCATGTATCTTGTCTGTCCGTGACGGAGTTGTTCCTCCAACGATCAACTTTACGGAAGGCGATGAAGACCCGGAAATTGATTATAAGCTGAATTTTACTTTCAATAAAGCGCAAAAACGTGAAGTAAGGGCAGCGTTATCCAATACTTTTGGTTTTGGAGGACATAATGCCTGTCTGATTATCAAGAAATTTGAAAAGTAAGTGAAGTGAGCCTTCATATCATATGGAGAAAGATAAGACTTTTGGGGAATCCTAAGAAAAAGTCTTATCTTTCTTTTTATAAATTGCTTGGATTCTTTCCTCATCATATCGAATATTATGAGGAAGCATTGATGCACAAGTCTTTTGCTAAAGACGGTGGAAGTAAGTCTATGCATAATAACGAGCGTCTGGAATTCTTGGGTGACGCTATTTTAGATGCCATAGTGGCTGACATTGTATATCGTAGATTTCCTGACAAAGATGAAGGTTTTTTAACCAATACCCGTTCTAAGATTGTACAACGGGAAACCTTGAATCAAATTGCCATTGAGTTGGGACTGGATAAGATGATCATGACATCAGCCCGTACCAATGCACATAAAAATCATATCTACGGAAATGCACTGGAGGCTTTTATCGGTGCTGTTTATTTAGATCGGGGATTTGATGTTACACAAACTTTTATCGATAAAAATATTATCGACACTTACCTGAATATTGAAAAATTAGCCAAAAAAGAAGTCAACTTCAAGTCTAAACTGATTGAGTGGAGCCAGAAATATAAGGTTGTATTGAAATTTGAATTGATAGAGAATTTCAAGGACAATGATAATAATCCGGTATTCCAAACCCGTGCGGTATTGGGGGAGATTCCCGTAGGTATTGGTATAGGCTATTCCAAAAAGGAATCTCAACAAAATGCAGCTAAAATGGCAATTAAAAAATTACGCGCAGAGCGTGATTTTGCCCAGCAAGTCAGAGATCAACGAAGGAAACAGCAGGATAAAGAAAAAGAATCACGCTACATGCAGATTGACCCGGAATCTTATTTGTTGAATGGGATGGAACCTGTTCTAAAATAATTAAACTTATTTCATAAATAATTGTTCATATTGATAAAAGAACAATGCTATGAAATTACATTTTTGCTTTATTGCTGCCTTTTTTTTATTTGCAGCGTCTTTTAATCTGAATGCCCAGTCTCAGGATAACTGGATTTTGGGTCGTGGAGTTGAAGTTTTTCCTTATCCCTGGGATCATTTTACCTTTATTCAGCCTCGTTATGATCGTCAGAATCAAAAAGATGGCGCTTACTTGAATTCATATATTATCCGTGCTACAAAAACATTTGATAATACATCGCATGTAAGGTTAGAGTTGCCGACGGCCGACAATGGGGATGTCTTTGGTTTGTCGGATATAAAAGTTCGTTATATGCATTCCAGTCCGCTTAAAGAACATTTCTATCTGGGATATGGAGCTGAATTTACCTTTCCGACTGCAACCGATGATGCCTTGGGTGCAGGTAAATGGCAAGTTCGTCCGGAAGTGGGTTTGATTTATTTTCTCGGACAACCGGGAAGGCCTATTGGTTCTGTGATTTTAGGTGTTGATTACCGTTTTGATTATGCTGGTCCGGGCGACCGGGATCATATCAGTGTCTTAGGTATTGTCCCCAATATCGATTATTGGGCAGAAAAATGGTATGTAGGTTATTATGCTACGTGGAGCTATGATTTTAACAATAAAATCTTTGATCTTCCTTTGGATGTTGAGTTCGGTTATACCTTTGTCCGTAATCTTACATTGGCGGTAGAATATATTCAACCGTTGATAAAAAAACGCACTTATAATAATGAGTTTGCAATTAAATTGAGGTATATGTTTCCTTGAAAAATGAACAGTTAATATTTCAATATTTTCATGACTTCTTTTCCTGTTTTTACTAAATAAAAGCCGTGAGGAAGATGGGATATATCAATGCTACATTTATCTTCAGTAATAGGATAAGAGGAAATTAATATCCCAGCCAATGAATAGATTTCCATTTTCTCACTGTTTCCATTGTCTATAGTTAGCTTCCCATCATATACAGGATTGGGATAAATAGAAATTCTATTCTTTTCTGTTTCTTTAATATCTACATGTACATCTAATGTCCAGGTATAGGGTAATTGTTTGATAACAGCTTGAGGTAGATCGGAGTTATAGATACGGATCTCATCTAAGGCGCCTTTGAATGCATAGTCGGTAGTTGTATTATCTTTACGTGCATAAGTGATGTTTTTATTGGATGTGGCAATTGTTCCGGAAAGAGGAGCATAGGCAACCAATGTTCCATTGGAATAAACTTCCATGGAATAGCCGGTATATATGGTTGTGAAATAATAAAACCGACCGGTTTCCAGTGGGGTAGGACAATCTACATCTACAATGGAAGTATTGGTTTTTAAGGTCCAACGGAGTTTTTTTTCGGGAGTAATAGATACTTTGTAGCGTTCTTCCCAACTGCCATGAGAAATCAGGAATTGTTCATAATCCGGTAGAGCATCAGCTTTGAGCCAAAAACTCAAACTGACCTGTCCTGAGAAATTTAACTTTTCGTCCAAAGGTGTATAAATAATATTGGAAGATGAAGAAAAACGGTAGGCTTTGTTTGCATTTCCCAAGGCATCAGGCGTAAGAGTAGCGCCAGATAACGTTGCATGAAAAGCATTTTGTGCCTGATTTTGGGTATTCCCATCAAAAGAATAATAAATCAAAGGGACAGGGACAGACATTGTTTCCTGTTTAATTAATATATTCCGGGAACTTGTTACCGAGCCCGACTGATTCTCTACTTCCAATGTTACCTTGCAGACACCGGCAGAAGCGGGTAAATGCCAGGCAGGAGACGAAGAGTTTGAATTAACTAAACTTCCCTGATCAACACTCCATTTATATGAAGTGATTTTTTCCGGTTGGTTGATATCTGCATTTAGAGTAATTACAGTAGATGGAGAAAAAGGTTCTGCAGGAGTAGTATTGATCTGATTGATTACCGGAGGGAATATAATATTGTTATCCACAAGTATTTGTACAGAATCTGTTGTTTGTTCACTTCCAGCTGTAATCTTGACAGAAAGCTGATATGTACCTGTGTTTTCCGGAGCAGTCCATTTCAGTATATCGGATGATTGGCCCGATATGATTTGCTTGTTGACGAACCACTGGTAGACTGGCGTTTTCCCGGAGGGAATATTATCTGTTAATGTGTATAACTGGATTATTTCACCTGATTCTGCTATGGTTTTATCACAAGTAAAGGCTTTTATACGGAAAACAGGATTGAAGTCGTATCCGGCATGATAATCGATAACTTTTCCATCTACCGTTTTTTGCCTTCCATTGTTTTGAATCGTTTTTCCGGAGGGGTAAATTACCAGTATCCTGACATTATCCGAAGCAATAGAGAAGGATGTTGAATTACTTACATTGCTAAGAATAGTTGTTTCTGTAACAGCATCATATACATTGTAGTTTCCGTTTGCCGGAAGTTTAAGCGTAATATTTTTATCTGTACCTGTAGAATTGTAATACAGGTAGGTTGGATATGTATTTTCTCCAAAGAAATCAGTTACATTCAAATCTAATTGCAAGATACCCTCAACATTTGTTTTTTCTATCAGAGCGGCCATGTATCCTACACTGGAGCCACTATATAAGGAGAGATTGGTTGCTGCCCATTTCCCATCAACAGCATCTCCCATAGCATAGGGCTTTTTGCCGTTCCGGTTTTCTTTCATGGATTCATAAGGAATACATGCTTGGGGATCATTGACAGAAGCCCAGGCATAACTTTGAGGTTCCTGATTTTCTTGAGCTAATGCATTCCAGTACATCAACCGGCTGGCATTAGCTAAGTTGAGCATCCATTTGCCGATGGCCCGGGCAAACCTTTTGTCGTATTTCACCAGAGGAACTAAAGCTGCGGCGTGCTGAAATCCATTCATAATAAATGCATAATCATTGGATTGATCGTTGGCTTCCCCAATGAGTCCGGAAACATCATAATTGCCCCATCGGCCGACGATGGCGCCCCAGCCTCTCAAAGCACCCCGGTCAAAACACCAGTTGAAAAATTTGGATATATCATAATTTGTTCCTTCGATTGCATTCATTTTGGCAGCAATTAAAGTCCCATAAGGTAATTGCAGTTCATAAGAAGGATTGTTAGTCCAGTTTTGCAGGAAATCTAATGCTAATTGGCTACCTTCCAGATATTTTTTATTGTTGGTTTGTTGGTAGGCATGGTATAATAACCAGGCGATGCTTCCTGCTGATTCAGGCTCCCTTACTCCTGAATTTAAGGCTTGGCCGGTTGCCAGATTGAAAGCACGATAGTTCATGTTAGGGATAGTCCAGGGTTGGATATTTCCTCCCAATTGGTAGGTTGCCCATAACCAACGGTCTGCGATCATTATCAATTGCTCGTTAAAGTCCGGATCTACATGAGGATATAAATGGTATAACTGATAAAAATAAACATTAGGCATCAAGTCGTACCACCAGTCTTTTCCGGAGGAGGCCGAATAATTATTCAGATAGACGTTTTGTCCATTTTTCTTATTGAAAAAGTCTTTTGCTTTACTGACCCAATTCTGTCCTGATTGATTGGTTTTGTCGATACCATTTAATGAGGCGCCGATAATTGCCGGAAGGATATTAATTGCTTCAGCTTGTTGTCCGTGAGTATTTGTCCCCACATAAGTGTCCATCCATATCGGAACAATATCCGTATAGTTATTCCCTTGTCCTTTCACACTTGTTAAAGGCAGGTATGTACCGGTTTTGGAAGTGATAAATACAAATTGATCATAATCTATGGCTACCTGTTTCCAGTCTCTCATAAGATATGGAGTAGGAAAATCCGGCATCTTTTCGATTCGCGGGATATTGATTTGTTGGGCAATTACCGGGAAGAAAAATAGTCCGGAAAATAAGAAAAAAAACAGATATCTGACCATGGTTATAAAATTTAAAAGCCCGGCAGGGCTTTAGCTTTGCCGGGCTTAAAGATAAAACATACTTATTTTGTTTTTTCTGTATTATACAGATTAGAGATTTGTCCGCTTTCCAATGCGATGTTATAAATCTTGAATTCATCCATTGAACCGATGAAATAATCCCATGTTTCCGGAGTATTCCAACCTTGCCAGTCATAGTATTCCAATGCGCCGGCATAAGTATTACCAGCACCGATTAAGAATGGGATCGTATTTGTGAAAGCTGGAGCCATTGTTCCGGTCAATTTATCTTTAGTAGTACTGGTCCATGTTTTAGTCCATTCTCCGTTTACATAGAAAGACAGCTCTTTTTTCGACAGATCAAGAGTAACAACTAAATGTGTCCATTCTCCATTAGGAGCAGAGTTGGGAGCTTCATTATCAGCGTCAGTAATGCCCGCAGTTGTTGCTACAGTAAAGAACGGTTTATTTTGTTCTTGTACCTGGAATTTCCAGTTATTCCAGAAATTCAGAGAAGCAATATAGTTTCCGCCTCTTGTTGCTTCCGGTTTTACCCATACAGCAATAGACATGGTATTGCTTAAGAAATCGCTTGTATAGTTTGCAATTTCCAGGTGGCTACCTTTGGTAAAATGGATGGCTTTTCCTTTAACACCTTCTACATAAGTCGGTTTGGACGTGTCTGAGCCAAAAATTTCGGAAGGACCGGCAGTCAATACTGCTTTCAATGCATGTGCACCGTTTGTTGTTAATTCTGCTGCATTTGCTTCATCAAAACTCAGACCAATGATTAATGCTTCATCCGGAATGTACGAAAAAGCCTGTTTTTCAAATTGAGTCATGGCATTGGTCAGGTTTACAACAATGTTATCGACCTGAGTCTGGGTCAGAGCAGTAGAAGTTGCTGCTGCTTTGGCTGTATTTACAGCTTGTTGGAATGCATCAATGGCGCTTTGGGGATACTCATCAGTAGTTGCGGTCGCCAAAAGGGCATCGCAATCTTCGATAAGTGCGTTCAATTCTGTTTTGTCTGCGGGATTCGTTTTTTTGTCGTCATCATCGTCTCCGCAAGATGTCAAAGGCAATGCAAAAATGCTCATTGTCATCACAAATACAAATAAAGTTCTCGTTAGATTTTTCATGATTTGAAATAATTTAAAAATTAGAAAATAAATAATTGATAATAATATGATCATTCAAGTTTCATTTCAATGCTATATTGGCATCCAATTCAGCCTGCGGTACAGGAAAATAATAGCGGGGTTCCGTCCATTTGAAATCGGGGCCGAGAGCAGCTGTGGCCACATCTTTACCCCAACGCATCAGGTCGAAGAAACGGTGAAATTCGAATCCCAATTCACGGCGGCGTTCTTTTTGGATAGCAGAGCGCATACTTGTTGTTGTGGTTGCGTTGACCGGACCTAAGCCTGCCCTGAAACGAACCTCATTGATTGCAGCTGCAGCATTGTTGATAGCATCTGTTTTACCATCTTCGTTCAGAGCTTCTGCTTTCATCAGTAAGATGTCGGCATAACGCAGGTAGATGTAAGAGAGGTTACCGTCGCCTTTCGTTCCTTTGGGAACCTCAGAGAGCGGTTGATCGTGTTTTTTTACCAGATAACCGGTAGCAGTCGACCAGGAAGAAGAAAACACGTCGCCATTCAGCCATGGCTTTCCGTCACGACCGATAGAAGCATCCAAACGAGGATCGTCTACACCTGTAGTTGTCTTTTCGTCGAAAGCATCTACATAATTCTGGGTTGGTGCGTTGAAATAATAACCATTTTCCACAGAGGGAGCAAACCATTGGTTCAGACTATTACCGATGACAGGAACCTGTTCGCTTAAATGATTAACAGTAAACATTACTTCTTTATTTGTTTCGGCTCCGGATTTGAATAAATCTTCATAGTTAGCCGTTAATTCATACAATGCAGATCCATCCTGAGCCTTCAGGCTTTCTATATTTGTAATAGTATTTAAGCAGTCTGACCATTTTTTCTGATATAACTGTGCCTTGGCAAGCAGTCCGTAAGCCGCACCTTTAGTCACCCTCCCCTGGTCGGAAGAACCACTATAATAAGCGGGAAGTATGCCTGCAGCATCAGTTAAGTCTTTTTCTATTTGAGAGTAGATTGCACTTACTTCACTGAAGGGAACATAAACTTTATCAGGAGTAGTCTGAGGTTCTAACTTCAAAGGAACTTTCCCCCAGATATTTGTCAGGTTGAAGTAAACCAATGCCCTGAAGAATTTAGCTTCAGCCACAATCCTGTTGCGTAGACCCGGATCCATGTTGATTCCCGGAACGTAGGCAATTACGTTATTAGTTCTTGCTACCAGTTCGTAACAGAAAGTCCAGTAATTAAGTAAAACACCATTATCAGATGAGATATTGAAAGCGTCTATCAGTCCTATATCAGCCTGGTCTCCGGGATTTCCTCCCTTAACAGCATCATCGGAAGCAACATCCCCGAAAACCCAGATCAAATTATTGGATGATGTAAAATTTGTCCCATTATAAACACCAGTTAATGCCATCAGAGCAGATTCCTGTGTGGTATACAATGTTTTTGTACTATATTCCCCTTTCAGTTCTTCCGTCAGGAAATCATCACAGGAAGAGAAGATAAAAGTCAGTACAAATATCATGGATAATATTATTTGTTTCTTCATGACTGTTGTTTTTTAGAATGTTAAGTTTACTCCCATAGTAAAAGAGCGAGCTACAGGATATGTACCCCAATCGATTCCGGTAGCGAGATCTCCTTCAGCTGCAGCATTGGCGCTGACTGTCATTTCCGGATCAAATCCGGAATATTTGGTGAATGTGAGAAGATTAGTGCCGGCAATATATACACGGAACTTTTCTATTCCGATCTTTTTTGCTATAGGAATTGTATATCCGATTTGCAAATTTTTCAAGCGAACATAAGATCCATCCTCTAAAAAGCGGGTTGATGCTCTGACATTGTTTGATTTAGCGCTCCAGGATGCTCGTGGGTACGTGTTGGAGCTGCCTTCTCCGGTCCAATGATTATCAAAATAACGTTGTGTAACAGGGAATCCACGATAGAATCCTTCGATGTCATATCTTATTTGGGAATAAATTTTATGTCCGAATGCACCTTGAAAGAAACAGCTTATATCAAAATCTTTCCAATATCCGGACAGATTCAATCCACCGGTAAATTTGGGAATAGCCGAACCTGCAAATATCCTGTCATTAGCGTCTATCACATTGTTGCCATCCTGGTCTACATATTTGACATCACCAGGTTGCACTCCGTTTTCCTGGAAAGCCGAGGTTAATATATCTGTGTTGTTTTGGAAGATTCCATCCATTTCCAATAAGTAGAAAGAACCGATAGGATGGCCTACAGATGTATAAGTAGCATAACTTCCGTTATCCACTCGTCCAGCGATCACAGGTGCTTCCATTTTTGTTACCTCATTTTTCAGGTAACCTCCATTCAGTGTAATGTTGAATCCGGCATTTTTGTAATCTTTTCTGAAGAAGACTTCCAGATCAACTCCGGTATTCAGTACAGACCCGTTGTTTGTCCATGGAGGTACTGTATTTCCAATAGAAGGAGGGTATGGGGCAGGCATCAGCATATTTTCCGATACTTTGTGAAAATAATCGACAGAGAATCCAAGTGAGTTATTCAAAAATGCCATATCAATACCAGCATCAAATTGTTTGGAAGTTTCCCATTGTATATTTTGATTTCCCATGGTTGTTTGTACATATCCCATACTGGAAATGCCGCCAAAAGGATAACTATAATTTGGTGAATATCTGTCGGAATAAGCATATGGAGTTATACCCTGATTACCAAGAACTCCCCATCCTGCACGTAATTTCAGTTTATCAATACTTTTTATATTTTTCATAAATTGTTCACTTTCCACATTCCATCCGGCAGAAACAGAATAAAAGGTTCCCCATTTATTATCATCGTAAAATTTGGAAGATCCGTCTTTCCGGATGAGTCCTGTAAAGTAATATTTCTGGTCAAAATTATAATTAACAGTCGCAAAAAATGAGGCCAGTGAGGAGGCTTGTTCTCCTTGTGACTGTATTTTCTTTCCGCTTCCTTTTCCTATATAAGCAAATTCTTCACTCTCAAAATTTTGATCGGAGCTATTCAGGTATTCAGATGATTGATGTATAGCTTCAGTTCCCAATAATGCTGTAACCGAGTGTCTTTCATTAATAAGCGTATTGTAGTTTAATACACTATTCACGGTCCAGTTTAAGTGAGAATAATTTTCCAGATTTAAACTGTTAGGATTATTGATCCGGTTGTCAGTTCCCCAGTTTTCGTTATAACTGCGGAAAGTTCCACTCAGATAATCCATTCCGAATACAGTTTTCAGAGAGAAGTTCATAGGAAGTTTGATTACAAAGTTTCCGGTTCCCAGGAATGTTTTTTCTTTACGGGTACGATCGGTATTTTCCGCCCAACCTACAGGGTTGTAACCATCTCCGAAGAAGGTATCATACATAGAATCTCCGAAATAAGCACTGGGTTTATCTGTATAAGTGCCATCTGAGCTATATATAGGTGTAGCAGGATTCCGGAAGAATGCATAACGGACAGTACTTCCACCTTCACTGTTTTGATATCCATCACCAGAACTGGGAACACTACGGGTTTCAGTCATATTTCCGGAGAGGTTCATACCAACTGTCAACCATTTTTTTACTTCGGAATTGATATTGGAACGGATATTAGCTTTGTTATATCCACTGTTAAGTATGATACCATCCTGATCGAAGTAAGATCCTGAGATCAGATAGGTGGTTTTATCATTTCCTCCTGTAATGGATATCTCATGAGATTGTATAGGAGCTGTTTGGAAAATTTCATCCAAATAATTGACATTTGCGAAGTCTTTCAGATATTGTCCTTCTATCAAAGGTCTTTTTACAACAGATGTGGCATTGTCTGTCCGGGTAGCTTCGTTGTAAATAGTGATATAATCGGTGGTATTTACCATTTTTGGGGTATGCCCCACTGTTTGAATTCCATATTGTCCATTATAACTGACCTTGGCATCGCCTTTTTTTCCTTGTTTGGTGGTGACTAAAACAATACCGTTGGTAGCACGTGATCCATAGATGGCAGCATAAGCTCCATCTTTCAGGATACTGATATTTTCAATATCATTGGGAGAGATTGAGTTAATCCCATCTTCTACAGCTACTCCATCCACAATATAGAGCGGATCATTTTTCGCATGTAAAGAACTTACTCCTCGCACTCTGATTGATACTCCGGCTCCGGGAGCTCCGCTGGAATTGCTTACCTGTACGCCCGCTATCCGGCCTTGTAAGGCTTGTTCAGGACTGCTGACGGGGAGTTTGGTTAATTCTTCATTGTTTACTTTACTTACGGATCCGAGTACATCTCTTTTCTTTTGTACGGCATAACCTACCACAACCAATTCTTCCAGAACATTGCTATCCGGATGCATAACTACATCTAATGTCTTTTGACCTTTTAACTGGATGTTTTGTTTAGTATATCCGATATATGAAAATTGCAGAGTAGCATTCTCCGGAACTTGTAACGTGTATTTACCATCCAGGTCAGTAACAGTACCCGTGGTTGTTCCCGAAACGGAAACACTCACACCAATCAATGCTTCTCCGGTATCGGCATCAGTTACAACTCCGGAGATGTTATACATCGTATTTTGTGCAACTCCGGTGAAGGAAACAAATAAAGCACAAAACAGCAATAATAGATGAGTTTTCATGTTTATAATATCTTGTTTTTTAATATACAATTATTTATAAGCTATTATATTTTTTTTAGCAGTCAATAGTTTACCATCATTCAATTGAAGTTTACTTCCTGAAGGCAGAACAACGATCACCCTGGCTTCATCTGACGGAATAGAAAAAGATGTTTTTCCTGCTGATTTTTGTGCTACATATTCCTTTGCTACGATATCGAACAGGTCAACTTTTCCGGGATAAGAACAGGTGATTGTTTGGGATTCCTTGTAAGGATTGTAATACAGATAAACAGGAAATGCCTTGTCTGCATAAAAATCGGTAACATTACAATTGAGTTGAAGGATCCCTTTTATATTGGTAGTATCTACTATCGCTCCGAAAATTCCGACAGGAGATGTACTGTATAAGCTGAACATGCTTTCCGGAGGATTTTTCGGGTTCCATTTAGGTCCGTCGCCTAAAGCTACAGGGCTGATACCTTTGAGAGATGCTTTACCGTAATCATCAGCCTTCCGAAGACCTTCATAAGCTACAATTCCGTTGGTGATATATTTTATTTCCGGCAGCCATTGGTGTGCATCGTCAATTTCCAGAGGGAAAAATAAGCGGCATGCATTTACATTATTTAACATCCATTTGCCTACAGCACGGGCAAATTGAGGTTCATACTTGACCATAGGAACCATTGGCCAGGCCATTTTGATACTGTTCATTAAGAAAGCATAACCGCCTCCATCAGAGATGCTTCCTTGTAATCCGGAGACATCATAATCTCCCCAGCGATCGGAGATGATTCCCCAACCGAAACGGCCTTTCGGATCTTTACATCCGTCAAAGGTCCAGTTGATCATTTTTTTGATATCGAAGTTACACCCTTCTTCTGCATTTAACCGGGAAGCTGTATAAATTCCCAGCGGAAGAAGGATCTCATAAAAACGGCTCTCTGTCTGGGATTCCAGTGCTTTAGTGGCAGACTTGGCTCCTGTCAGATATCGGGGATCTTTGAATTTCTTATAGGCGGAATACAAAACATAAGCATGTCCGCCGGCAGCATCTTGTTGTAATGGGATATTATTTACCACTCCTTTCATTTGTGCATAATCAAAATAGGAGTAGTTATAGTTTCCATTCAGGATGGAATCTGCTTTGAAGAATTGTTCTGCTATTGTGTGTTGGATTTGTTCAGCACCTTCTATGTTAGGGTACAGATCACATATTGCATAAAAGAGCGCATTCGGTAAAACATCATACCACCAGTCCCGTCCATAGCCACCACCTAACAAGGCTACTTCCGGACAGGTATTATTCATCATAATATTCCAGCTGTTGTCAGTATTGAAATAATTCTGGATCATTTTTACGTAATTGTAACCATCCTGATTACTTTTATCGATTCCCACCAGGCTGGCTCCAAGGATAGCTGCCAATGAGTTCAGGCTTTCGTGGAATTCTCCGTTGTTGTGCATCAACCCCTGACGGACGTCATTGATAGCAGTATATAATCCGAAAGTTACCTGTGGAAGATTGCGTTGGTTGGTGTCTATCCAGATCATAGAACCGCAGGGAAATCTGGAGTTGAAATCAAAGGCAAATCCGTCGAAATCGATTGCTTTTTGATGCCAGTCCAGGATTTTATACGGAGCAGGCATATCAGGCATACCTTCAATACGTTCAATATTTGTTTGCTCTACTTTTGTTCCGTAATCCGATGAAGAATTACAGCCATACCAGCAGGCACATAGTGTGAGAAGAATTGAAATTTTCAGTTTCATGTTTATTATTTTTTAATCCTGATCATTTTTAATATTTTACTTTTCATTTTCTTCTCCGGCTTGTCCCGTTTCTTTTGTAATATTACGGGCTAAGGGGATAGAGGCCAATTGAACTAATCCTACAATTACCAAGGCATATTTCAAGGCAAAATCTTCTGATACATAAAAAGCGAGAAAAATGAACAACAGCAGTCCGGTAGCACGTCCGGCAAACAATCCGACCTCATGGCTGAGTATATACGCATATTCATTCCTTCCTTCCCGTTTGGAAACAACATCGATGGTACGCATCATGACCGGAAAATACGCCAGGTCGTGCAGAGGTTGAAAGAAAATCTTACAAGATACAAATACAATGACTCCTATTGCAGAGAAAAGAATAGCATTCGCCAGTGTCCCCAAAAAGAATACAATAATTCCTATGGAAAAAATAATGATCCGATGTTTGGGCTTTGCCACACGTCCGAGTACATATACAATAATCGCAGTAAGTAAACCGCCAACACCTTGGATAATACCTAATTCTCCTTCATTTCCCACCAGTTTCATAACTAAAATAGCCGGGGCAGTTACCAAAAATCCTTGAACTAAACCTTTTAGGGCCGCCAAAGATAACATCTTATTCCAAAGTTTTTCGAATTTGAAATATAAAAATTTCTTTTGTTCCGGATTTTCAAATGTACCTTTAGAAAGGATAATACAAGCGATAATTGTAATAATAAAAACAATGGCTGTTACGATCTGGTAAGCAGCATTGATATTTACTTCTATGCCGAACAACCCATTTTCCGATACTTTGGCGAGAAAGGCGCCTACAGCAACAGGAACAATGATAGAACAAACAGAAAAGAAGAAAGATTCCAATCCGAAAAAATAATTTCTGTTATTGTCGTTTGTTGCATTTAAAGCCAACAGGTAACGATTGGTCCAGAAAAAGCCTGCGGAGATTCCCATGAAAATCCCGGCAACAGATAATTCCAGTATTCCGGTAGATTGTGCAGACATCATCACCAGCATGGAGAGCCCGCTTACCAGAATTCCGAATCCATATAATAGTTTGACTTTGAATCGTTTGAGAAGTTCGCCGTTGATCACGGAAGCAAAAACAATCCCGGTATACATTGCCAGCTGATATATGGCAACATATGAAGGATTATTGGTGTTGCGCATGATATATGCTCCAACAAATATTTCTACGATAGGCAATACCAATGCGAAGAACATATTGGTAAGGAGTAAAACCTGCATGTTATGCGGTTGCTGCCTGAAAAACCGGAATTCAGTCGTTAATTTGTTGGACATGTTGTTTGTTTTAAAGTTTTCAGGATTTCGCTGATAGACAGTGTCGCTCCACATATGACTTCGTCGCTGGCTCCATAATAAAGATGGATAATATCTCCTTTCACATATTGTCCGTTTGAAAACACTACATTTCCGAAAAATCCGGTTTGTTCATAAGGAGCAATAGGTTCCATGATCGGTTGTTCGCTACGAGCCATTACCTTTGACGGATCATTGAGATCCAGCAATAAAGCCCCCAGACAATACCTGTGTTCACGGGTAGCTCCATGATATATTTCCAGCCAACCTTCAGTAGTTCTGATGGGGGCTGCCCCGGCTCCTACACGCGCTTCATCCCACATGCCCGGCCGGGTAACTGCAATACATTGATGATTTCCCCAATGCAGGCGATCCGGTGATTCGGCCAGCCAGATATAATTTCCTCCCAATTCAGGACTGCTTGGACGGTGTAAAGCATAATATTTCCCATTGATTTTTTCTTCGAAAAGAGCACAATCTTTGTTGTGTGGAGGAAAGATCATTCCCTTTCTGTCGAAATTTTTCCAATCCTTAGTAATCATAAGGCCAACACCGACAGCTACCGGTGAAACCTCAGTAAAAGTACAGTAAAATCCATCTTCCATGGTAGCAATACGACAGTCTTCAATACCGAATTTTTCCAGATCTCCTTTCCCAAAAATGGGAGGATAAGCAGGATTTTCATAAAAATCAGTCCCATTGTCACTAAACACTAATCTCAGATATGAAAGAGTTGTAAGATAATTTTGTCCTTTGTAATTTATTACCCTTGGGTCGGAAGCATCCAGATTTGGATCATTTTTATCAAAAGAGAGAACTTTAATTTCCCCTTTATCGTTATAAACAGGAAAACTGATTTTTCCTTCAATCTGTTTGGGCCTTTCTGCTACCCTGAGCAATAAACATATTTTATTGTTGAAACGGAAAACTCCGGGATTTAATAAACAGGTGATTTCCATGCCTTCTATTCCGGGACTTAAATCAGAAGGTTTTAACAGCGGATTTTGTTTGTTACGTTGTGCTATATCCATAACTAATGCTTTTAATTTTTAGCAAAGTAAATAGACAAAGGTCCGGAGAAAGGTACACTTATGTAACATTTAAGTAACATAGCATTACATGGACGGCAAAATGTGAAATAATATACCTTTTTGAAAGGAATTGATACTTTTTTCACCATTTTCCGTCAACTATTTTTATTAATTTTGTGATGTATAACTGAGAATTCAGTCATGAAGAAAATATTGTTTATCCTTTGTGTATATTTAGTTACACTGCATGCTTTTTCGTTTTCTTTCGATATCCGTTATCTAAAGAATAGCGAGGGTCTTTCAAATAGTTCTGTAAATACAATTTTTCAGGATTCTTCTCAATTGATGTGGTTTGGTACCTGGGATGGATTAAATATGTATGATGGCCGGGAGTTTAAAGTTTTCAAACCAGAATTGCAATCGCCTTATTCTATCAGTAATAATATTATCAGGAATATACTGGAACAAAGGAACGGTATATTGTGGATTGCAACAGATGATGGTATCAACAGGTATTCAAAGGAAGACAATAAATTTGAACGTTATTTTTACAAGACTTCGGCTAAAGCGACCTTTAAAGAACAGTCATTCTGTATTGCGAAAAATTCAAATAATCAGGTATTTGCTGCTGTTCATGGTAGTGATTTGTTTGTTTTTGATGATGTGATGAATACATTCATTCCTATTCCGATTGAGAAAACTACATTTATCCGGAAAATCTTTTTTGATAAACAGGACCGGTTGTGGGTGTTGACCGAGGATAGTCTTTTTTTGTTGACTTTTTCCGCTTTGCAAACTCCCGTAGTACGTCAGAAAATGTTGTTTACATTGGTGAAAAACATTCAGAAGGTTTTTTATGATGAAAACCTTGCGATGTGGATTCAAACTTATGATAATCAATTGTTTAAGTATGATATGAAGCAAAACCGGATTGAAAAAATATTTGCAGGTGAATTAACAGAGCCGGTTAATGATATGCTTTTTGAAAAGGATAATTGCTTCCTGGGAACTTCCCGGAATCTTTTTAGTCTCGATTATAAAACAAAACGTATACATACGATATTGCAAAATCTTCCTGTATTGTCTCTTTGCAGAGGTATTCAAAATATTTTGTGGGTAGGAACCGATGCCCAGGGTGTTTGGATGTTGACACCTCCCAGGGAGAAATTTCACTCATATTCAAAAAAAGATATTCCATCTTTTGCAGGTAATCCGGTGCGTACTTTTTATGAAGCAGACGATAAGAATTTGTGGTTTGGAACCAAAGGGTCCGGTTTGTTTCTGATAGAAAACAAGACTCCTGAGGGAATGGTTGTTACTAAAAAGCACTTTACTCAAGAATTGGGTTTACAACATAATTCTGTTTATTCACTTGCAGGAACTTCTGATGTGTGTTGGATAGGTACAGAAGGAGAGGGGGTTAATTATTATCATTTTTCAAATAACAGTTTAGAATTATTGCAGGTATCTTCTGAAATGAAGAGCCAGAATGCAATCCCTAAATGTGTTTATGCTATTTATCCTCAAAATGATACTATTTTGTGGGTGGGTACGAGTGGTTACGGACTTTACAGGCTTATTGTGGATAAACAGACCAACCCTTACCGGATACAATCCTATAAGCAGTATGTATACCAGGATGAGTTAAATAACCTCAATAATAATATTGTATATTCCATTATTCCTGATGGAGAAACCCATCTTTGGATTGGGACACGGGGTGGTGGCTTGAATCATTTTGATATCAGGAATGAAAAATTTACCCATTATTGTCATAGCGAGGATACCACTTCGCTCAGTAATGACGATGTGCTTTGTTTGTATAAAGATAAGAAAGGAAATTTGTGGGTAGGTACCAGTATCGGCCTAAACCAACTGATCGGAATGAAAAATGATGGGGTTGTTTTCAAAAGATATACTGAAAATGAAGGTATTCCTAATAATACGATTCACGGCATTCTGGAAGACAGTAATGATAACATATGGATAAGTACCAACAGGGGGATTGTCCGTTTGTCTCCCGCGACCGGTAAGGTGGTTAGCTATTATCAAAACGACGGTTTGCAGGATAATGAGTTTTCCGACGGAGCTTTTCATTACGGAAAATATTCCGGATTCCTTTATTTTGGAGGAATCAATGGTTATACAGCATTTGATCCCTCAAAAATTACGGATGGGAGTTATATACCTTCTTTATACTTGTCTGCATTTTCAGTCAATAACAAAGAAGTCTTGCTGAAAGATTATATGTATATTTCCCGGGGAAAAAGATATCTGGAATTAACAGCCGGAGATAAGTTTTTCAGTCTCAGGTTTACGCCTCTGGATTATCTGTCTAATGCGAAATGTGAGTTAGCCTATCAATTGGAAAATTATCAGGAAGAATGGGTGATGCTTGGAACTTCCAATACAATTGTTTTCAGTAATCTTCCAGCCGGAAATTATACATTGAAAGTCAAGTGTAGCAATGCAGATAAAAGCTGGAGTAAAGATTACTTTATTCTCCCGATCCATATCCTGCCTCCTTTCTGGTTGACTCCGGTTGCTTATGTAATCTATGTATTTTTGATTTTACTGATTTTGTATATTATCTTCAGGCTGACAAGGCAAAGACTTAAAGCAAAACAGGATATTCGCTTACAAAAGCTGGAAAAAGAAAAAATAGAAGAAATCCATCAGGCAAAGTTGCGTTTTTTTACCAACATTGCCCATGAGTTTTGTAACTCTCTGACACTTATTTATGGCCCTTGTGAACAGTTGCTTAAGACCAGTGAAAATTTCCAGGTAAGAAAATATACCAATATTATTTATTCCAATGCCGATCGGATGCAAGGCCTGATCCAGCAATTGATGGATTTCAGAAAGGTGGAAACAGGTCATTTGGATGTGAATATAGAGAAAATTGATATTCAGGAACTTATTAAATATACTATAGACCATTTTGCGGATGTTGCCGAACAAAAGGATATTCGGGTATATACCGAAATTGCTTCAGAAGTTGCATATTGGCCCACAGACCGGAGTGGTTTTGAAAAAATACTTTTCAATCTTCTTTCAAATGCATTTAAATATACTCCGAAAGGAGAAAGTATAACTATAAAGATAAATAAACGGAATGAAAATTTGCTGATGGTTATTACTAATACCGGAATCGGGATTAAACCGGAAGATCAGCAACAGATTTTCAACCGGTTCAAAATGTTGGATAGATTTGAGACTCAACTATCCAAAGGTGTCATTAGTACCGGGATTGGCCTGGCTTTATGTAAGAGTCTGACCGCATTACTACAGGGTTCTATCCGGGTAGAGAGTGATTCTGATGAGTCTTCTTCTTTTATTGTTGAATTGCCGGAATTGGAAATTACAAACAAAACTTATCATCAATTAGAGTCTTTGTATCAGACTCCATTGGAAGTAAAGGGAAAAATATTTTCTCCCGGGAAAAATGTTAAGGTATTGATTGTGGAAGATGATAAAGATATCAGGGATTTTCTGTCAGATACCATGAACGATAAATATACGATAACGGAGGCTTCGGATGGAGTTGAGGCATTGGAACTTTTGAAAAAAGATCTACCGGATATTATTGTTACAGATGTGTATATGCCCCGGATGGATGGTATTGAATTTGTACAGAAATTGAAAGAAGTAGAGGTAACGTCTTTTATCCCGGTTATTTTCCTTTCCTCCGAAGGATCAGATGATCTTCTGGAGAAAGGTATTCATGCCGGAGTTGATGCATTTTTGAGTAAGCCTTTCCAGGCAAGGCATCTGGAAGCTATGATCGAAAATATCTTGTGGAAGAGGAAAAAACTGAAAGATTACTATGATTCTCCGATGTCGGGAGTGGAACCTATGGACGGAAAGTTGGTGCATAAAGAAGATAAGGAGTTTATCCTTACCCTGACTAAAGTTATTTTTGAGAATCTGGACAAAGAAAAATTATCATTGGATATACTTGCTCATGAAATGGGTATGAGTAAAATCCAGTTGTATAGAAAATTGAAAAATATTACTGAACAGACACCCACAGAATTTATCCGTCAGATCCGGTTGAAACATGCGGAAAAATTACTGAAAAGTACAAATAAAACGGTGCAAGAGATTATGTACAGTTGTGGATTTAACAATAAAACTTATTTTTACCGGGAGTTTGCCAAGCAGTATCATCAAACGCCGAAAGAGTACAGGAATAAATCGGTTAATACTCAAAGAGAGCGGGAAGTATAAAATAAAAAAGATATAGAGATAGATCAAAAAGAAGGCGGACAAATATTGGATGGATATTTTCTCGCCTTCTTTTTGTTATGGAAATATGGTATTGTCGTTTATTCTTTTTTTCTTCTTTTTACTATGCTATATATGCAAGCTAACAAAGCCAGTATTATTCCCCCTTCTGCAACCGGAGAAGATGGGTTTGGATCGCCTCCCCCGGTTGTAGGAGGTTTTACTTTGAGTACCGGTTCATCTGAGAAGAAGGAAGATCCGGAAGTGATGGTTTGTTGTTCTGTTTGATCTTGTTTCAGCATTTTTGTTTCTGA
>JAVBMQ010000123.1:0-25256 GCA_031552335.1 Bacteroidales bacterium
CAAACGTAACAGTTACTATCAATTAAAAGACCGACGTTTGGCCGGCTTCAACTCTATATTTGCAGTAGCTTCTATTGATGTGGCAAAGAAGTATTATGCCGAATTTCAGAAGCAGTTGGCTGGTCTGCCAAGTGATAAGCAATTGAAAATCGCTACTATTTATAGCTTTGGGGTTAATGAAGCTGACGACGAGGATACCGGCATTATTGAAGATGAGAATCTGGAAGATACCAGCCGCCTGGATCAGAGTTCAAGGGATTTTTTGGAGGCTGCCATACAGGATTACAACAAGATTTTCAAAACTAATTATGATACTTCGAGCGACAAATTTCAGAACTATTACAAAGATGTATCGCAACGGGTAAAAGACCGCGAAATAGATTTGCTTATTGTGGTTAATATGTTTCTCACCGGTTTTGATGCTACCACGTTGAATACGCTATGGGTAGATAAAAACTTGCGTTTACATGGACTCTTGCAAGCCTATTCGCGTACCAACCGTATTCTTAATTCTGTCAAAACTTTTGGAAATATCGTTTGCTTTCGTAACCTCGAAAAAGCAACCAACGAGAGTATCGCCTTATTTGGCGACAAAGAGGCCGGAGGTATTGTATTGCTCAAAACATACGACGAGTATTACAACGGATATAAGAAAGGTGATAAAGATGTGCCGGGCTATGTGGAGTTAGTCGATGAATTGCAAGAGAAATATCCTGTCGGAGAACAGATTATCGGAGAACAAAATCAAAAAGACTTTGTAAAGTTATATAGTGCCATATTGAAGGTAAAGAATATCCTTTCCACTTTTGACGAGTTCGCGGGGAATGAAGTACTTTCGGAAAGGGATGTGCAGGATTATCATAGCATGTACATCAACTTGTACAACGAGTTCAGGAATAAGGACAAAGGCGACAGCGAAAATGTAAATGATGATATCGTTTTCGAGATGGAGTTGATTAAACAAGTCGAAATTAATATCGACTATATATTGGCTTTGATTCAAAAATATCACGATGGACATTTGCAAGACAAGGAAATCGTAATCAGCATCAACAAAGCCATTGATTCAAGCATTGAACTCCGGAACAAGAAAGATCTGATCGAAAATTTCATCAACTCATTGACCCCATCTTCCAACGTAGATGATGATTGGCATTCGTTTGTTGATGCCAAGAAACTAGAGGAACTGAATAACGTTATCAGCGAAGAAAACTTGGATAAGGAAGAAACGTATAAATTTGTAAACAATGCCTTTCGTAATGGTTATGTTCCGACAACTGGTACTGCTCTAACAAAAGTGCTGCCTCCTGTTTCGAGATTTACTCCGACAGGCGACCGAACGAAGAAGAGAGAAACCGTTCTCGAGAAGTTGAAAGCGTTCTTCAATAAGTTTTGGGATATTTCGGGCGGAAAATTTAAAGATTGAACAAATGGCTGTTTTTTTAGTTTATTGGGCAAAAGGGGCAGTTATAGGGAAACAATCACGCAAATCGCGCAATGATTACGAAAGTATCACGCAAAACAGACATTTTCGAAGTTTTGCCGAAGTCTTACCGAAGTGTTTGTCTCTCTTTTATTACAGGCGGTCTCTTTTAAGACAAATGTCGGTTTGATGTCGGTTAAATGGCGGAAAGCTGGCGGTTATGGCGGATAAAAGTAAAGCTAAATTTTCCGATGCACTTCCGTTATTTCCGGTAAATTTTCGGTAGAACAAAGAAGCCTGTTCATTATCTTTGTGTGTTCATTGACAATGAACCGGGGAATATAGTGAACAAAAGCTATAGGAATTTGAAGACCTATCGCTCCCATATTTCGATGGTTTTGTTGGCTCAAGACAATCGTTTTTTGATCTGAGATCAGTAGAGGATAATTTAATACCTAAGCATTGGACGAGATTATGGAAAGTACATGGTTCGATCAATTGGTTTCAGAAAGAGACAAAGGAGGTTTTTCGATCAAGTAAAACAACGGATAAAAAGTGCGACAAACAGCACAAAATTAAAGACCTTTGCAGAAAAATGCCCTTACAGATGAAATTGACAGCCGTGAAATGTTCATGAAAGGAATAGACTCGTATTATTACGAGGAAAACGAGTAGCTATCCATGCCTGAAAACACGTTTAATGAGACAACCTCTTCTTATTGTAGCAAATAGAATGTTCGCTACAATTTTTCTTTTACATACAAATATTTTCATACCTTTGCACCTTTACCCAAGATCAGTTACAATTTATTTTTTAACATTATCTCCGAGGATATGTCAATACATGATTTTGCCTATTCGTTTGTATCGTCTTTCATTGCCCTGTTTCCTGTAATAAACCCTATAGGAAGCGGTTTTATTGTGGGTGGTTTCCTTGAAGGACTGGATCATAATCAAAGAAAAGCTGTTATTAAAAGGATTGTTATTAACTGCTTACTGATTGGAGTAGGATCTTTGGTTTTAGGTCATTTTATATTGTTGCTTTTCAACCTGGAAATACCTGTCATACAGGTGGGAGGAGGTCTTTTGATATGCAAAACCGGATTAGAATGGCTTTCTGACTCAGGATCTTCCAGCTCGGATGTAACAGATGAAACAACCAGCAAAATCAGTATGAAAAATATTGAAAGTAAGATATTCTATCCTCTATCTTTTCCTATGATTATGGGGGCTGGAAGCATTTCCGTAATATTTACCCTGATGGCAACATTAGCAGCCAAAGACAATTTATTAAAAACAGGGATTAATTATGCTATGATTGTACTTGCAATCATTGCTATGTGTACAATCCTCTTTATCATCCTTTCTCAAGGACAAAAAATCACGAAGAAGTTAAGTGCTTCCGGTAATATGATTATCAATAAACTGATCGCCTTTTTCACATTTTGTATCGGCATACAAATCATCGTTACCGGAATATCCAAGATCTTTCATCTCCAGATCCTCTAATATAAGAAAACGATCGGCATCCATCCACGCCGGGAATTTTTTTCTTAAACTATCTAATGGTTCTTTATATATAGTTGCCGTACGAACTACCGATTGAGGTTTTACTGTATGAATAATCCGATGGCCTCTTGGATCAATTAAAAGAGAATTTCCATCATATGACAGACCTTCTCCATCCGTTCCTATGCGATTTACACCACACACATAACAGTAATTCTCATAAGCCCGGGCTTCCAACAAGGTTTCCCAGACTTTTTTCCTGACATTCGGCCAATTGGCACAGCAAATCAGAAGATCGTATGTATTATCTACATTGCGGATCCATACCGGGAAACGTAAATCATAACAAATAATCAGGTTGATTTTCCAACCTTTATAATCGACTATCAACTGTTTTTCTCCGGGAGAGAAAGTTTCATGCTCTTTTCCCACACGGAAAAGATGCCGTTTGTCATAAAAATATCGGTTACCTTCAGGCGTAATAAAAAATCCACGGTTAAAATATTTTCCGGAAATATCTTTGGCAATGAAACTACCTGCAAGAGCCATTCCGAATCCGGAAGCCCATTTTTGCAAAGTTTGCACTGTATATTCCTCATTTGTTTCTGCTAAATCCTTTACCTGCATGGTAAATCCCGTGGTAAACATCTCCGGGAAGATTGCCAGATCCGTTTTGCCGGACAAACCAATAAGTATTTTTTCATAAGAAATAAGGTTCCGGGACTTATCTTCCCAGAAAATATCAGACTGGACAATACTGATTTTCAACATTTCAGATGAATTTTAAACTGTAAAATTCTGAGGATTTTTTCCTTTAAACTGACTGTAAAATGATTTGATTTTCTCCATATCTTCCTCCACTTCTCCTGTAGGATAAAAGTAAGGAGGAATTCCGGCCAGTTTTTTCTTATAATCGAGATAAGCCATAGCAATAGGCACTTTTGCACCCAATGCTATATAATAGAAACCTTTCTTCCAGTCCGGATTGATTTTACGGGTACCCTCCGGAGCAATCGCTAATTGAAGTTGATCCCGGCTATCAAACAACTCAATCATCTGATCTGTCATTTTCGTCTTCTTTTTACGGTCAACCGGAATACCACCCATCGCTCTCCAGACATAATTCAAAGGAAAGACAAACCATTCCTTTTTCATCAGGAAAGACACCTTATATCCAATGGCGCTGCATAACATTTTTCCTATAATAAAATCCCAGTTGCTTGTGTGCGGTGCAACAGAAATTACACACTTAGGTACCGGAGCAACTTCCAATTGGATCTTCCAGCCTGCAAGTTTCAGAAGAAACTTATTCAATCTTTGAAACATTTGTTTTGCTTTACTTCTTTTTTTCGCTCAGGTGAGCAATATCACTTCCGATTTCATCAACCTTTTTAACCAGATTTTCCTTCAATTTTTTGTAATAAGCTTTGACTAACTTCTCATTAGATTTCCCATCCGGCCGGGCGGCTCTATTTAGAAATTCGACCTGCATGTCCAATATTTTTGTCAACACAACATCTGCTTCTTCCGGATCAACACCGGGAATATATAATCTACAAAACAGACACTCTGCAAACAGTTCTCCGGCTATGCCATTGATATTCTGCTTTAATTGTTTCTTTGATGCCATATGATTTTAATTTATCAAAACTTTTCCTGAATAAGACCAGTACCTTTGTCACTCATGCTTTTCAAGGTTTTTATCCTACAAAGCTATGAAACAAATTTCAAATACTAACTATTTTTTTTACCTTTTACGAAAAAAAAGATGTACCTTTGCGGTTCGTTTAATGTAAGCATCTAAATTTCTCAGGCATTTATATGACTAGATCCAAAAGAATCAACCCCGATTTTATCTTTGAAACGAGCTGGGAGGTTTGTAATAAAATAGGGGGAATACATACTGTACTTTCAACCCGGGCAAATGTATTACAATCTTTACTCAAAGATAAAATTATTTTCATAGGCCCTGACTTGTGGAAGGGCAGGGAAAATCCTGAATTCATTGAAAGCGTCTCATTGTTTAAAGCTTGGAAAAATCATGCAATAAACAATGAAAAATTGCATATTCGGGTCGGAAGATGGAATGTACATGGGAAACCTATCGTTATTCTCGTTGATTTTCAACCCTATTTCGAATGTAAAAACGAGTTATATTACCAAATGTGGCAGAATTTCAAAGTCGACTCCATGCATGCCTACGGAGATTATGACGAATCATGCATTTTTGCATACGCCACCGGATTGGTCATCGAAAGTTTCTATCGTTTTACAAAACTTCAGGAAAATAATGTTGTCGCACATTTCAACGAATGGATGTTGGGAATGGGGGCGCTTTATATTAAGAAAAATGTACCTGGTATTGCTACTATATTTACAACTCATGCCACATCAATCGGACGTTCCATTGCCGGAAACAACAAGCCGTTGTATGACTATTTAGAAGCTTACAATGGCGATCAGATGGCAAAAGAATTAAATATGGAAGCCAAACATTCCCTGGAAAAACAAACGGCATTGTATGTAGATTGTTTCACAACAGTCAGTGATATTACAGCACGGGAATGTGAACAATTATTAGACAAAAAACCGGATATTGTTACTCCTAATGGATTTGAAAATGATTTTGTTCATCAGGGACGTAATTATACAAAAAAACGTAAAGAAGCCAGGGAACTCCTGATAAAAGCGGCTGAAAAACTCACTGGCAATATTATTGCAAAAGATGCATTTCTCATTTCCACCAGCGGACGTTATGAATACAAAAACAAAGGAATCGATGTTTTTATCGAAGCCATGAATGGAATTCGTCATATGTCCCCGGAAAAAGAAATTATTGCTTTCATTTTGGTTCCCGGATGGATTGATGGTCCAAGAAAAGATCTGCAAGACAGATTAATGTCTGCGAATGAATCTACCCATCCTCTGCCAAATCCCTATGTTACACATGAGTTGCATGAGCCCCAAAGGGATAAAGTCTCTGCTTACCTGAACTATTTGGGATTTACCAATCAAACCAACGAAAAAGTCAAATTAATTTTTGTTCCTTCATACCTGTTAGGGAATGATGGAATTTTCAATCTACCCTATTACGATCTGCTGATCGGCATGGATCTGACCATATACCCATCTTATTACGAACCCTGGGGATATACTCCTCTGGAAAGTATTGCTTTTTCCATACCAACAATTACTACCAACCTGGCAGGCTTTGGTTTATGGGCCAAACATGAAGAAGGAATCAACGGAGGAATCAATCAGGGAGTGGAAATCGTAGAGCGAACCGATGGAAATTATTTTGACGTTGCTGAAAAAATAAAATCCGTAACTACCTCTTATATCACTCAAAACCAGAGAGATATAGATCTCTCTCGCAAAGAAGCTGCTACTCTGGCAGAACATGCTTCCTGGGAACATTTTATTGAATATTATCTCGATGCATACGATATTGCAATAAAAAAAACAAGAAAACGTAAAACAAAAAGATAACGAGGATTGTTTCCTCAAAACAATAAACAGATCAAAATGAAAATTAAGGCTAATTATTCAAATGCTCCGGTATGGAGGGAAATAAATGCACACTCCAAACTTCCGGATGAATTGAAAATACTGGACGAGATGGCCCACAACCTTTGGTGGGTATGGAACTATGAGGCAACAGAATTATTTGCTTCCATAGACAAAAAACTCTGGTCAGAAACTGAAGGAAATCCTGTTTTGCTTTTGCAAAAACTTTCTTTCGACAGATTATCTGAAATTGCAGCAGATAAAGCGCTGATGAAACGGATCAAAGATGTATATGCCAGTTTCAGGGCATATATGGATGAAAAAAGAACTCATAACAAACCTTCAATTGCTTACTTTAGCATGGAATATGGTTTGGCTAACATTCTTAAAATTTACTCCGGCGGATTAGGTGTGCTCGCCGGTGACTATATCAAAGAAGCTAGCGATTGTAACATCGATTTGTGTGCTGTAGGATTCCTGTACAGATACGGATATTTTACACAAACATTGTCTATCGACGGACAACAAATTCCTAATTATGAGGCCCAAAGCTTCGATCAACTTCCCGTAGAACAGGTACTAGACAAAGACGGCGTACAAGTCGTTCTGGAGGTACCTTATGCCAACCACATGGTATATGCCAATGTTTGGCGCGTAAACGTAGGGCGCGTATCATTATACCTGTTGGATACTGATATGGACAAAAATAGTGATTGGGATAAATCCATCACACACCAGTTATACGGAGGTGATTGGGAAAACCGTATCAAACAAGAATATCTATTGGGTGTAGGTGGTATATTACTACTCAACAAATTGGGTATTAAAAAAGATGTTTATCACTGTAACGAAGGACATGCTGCATTGATCAATGCTCAACGCCTGGTCGATTATATCAACAATGACAAATTGACATTCAACGAAGCGTTGGAAGTTGTTCGCGCTTCTGCTCTTTATACCTGTCACACTCCGGTTCCTGCCGGACACGATTCTTTTGATGAAGATTTGTTTGGCAAGTATATGAACAAATTTCCGGCAATGTTGGGTATCAGCTGGCAGGATTTCATGGATATGGGACGTGAAAATCCCGGTTCTCATGAAAAATTTTCGATGAGTGTTTTCGCTCTGAATACCTGTCAGGAAGCAAATGGCGTAAGTTTATTACATGGTTTGGTTTCCCAAAAAATGTTTGCTCCGGTATGGAAAGGATATTTCCCGGAAGAATTACATGTCGGTTTTGTAACCAATGGTGTACATATGCCAACTTGGACTGCTTCCGAATGGAAGAAATTCTATGAAGCCAATTTCGACAAAAACTTCTATAAAGATCAATCCAATCCTGATATCTGGGATGCAATCCAGAACATTCCTGACAAAGAGATCTGGGATATCCGTCAGGCATTGAAAAAACGGTTGATCGGTCATATCCGTGAACAGTTCAAAGATAATTGGCTCAAAAACCAGGGAGATCCTTCGAAGGTTGTCTCTATCCTTGAAAAGATTGACCAAAATGCATTGATTATCGGATTCGGACGTCGTTTTGCTACTTATAAAAGAGCACACCTTTTGTTTACTGACCTGGAAAGACTGGCTAAGATTGTCAACAATCCGAATCGTCCGGTACAATTCCTCTACACAGGGAAAGCGCATCCGGCTGATGGCGGAGGTCAAGGTCTGATCAAACAAATCGTTGAAATTTCACGCAGGCCTGAATTTCTCGGAAAAATTATCTTCCTGGAAAACTATGACATGCGTTTAGCTAAACGTTTGATTTCAGGGGTAGATGTTTGGTTGAATACGCCAACCCGTCCATTGGAGGCATCCGGAACTTCCGGAGAAAAAGCCGAAATGAATGGGGTGTTGAATCTTTCCGTGTTAGACGGATGGTGGTATGAAGGCTACAGAGAAGGCGCAGGTTGGTCGTTGACTGAAAAACGCACATACGAAAATCAGGGTTATCAGGACCAATTGGATGCTGCAACTATTTATTCCATGTTGGAAAACGAAATTGTTCCACTGTATTATGCCAAAAACACCAAAGGATATTCCCCGGAATGGATACAATATATTAAAAACTCTATCAGCAAAATAGCACCTCATTATACTACCAAACGAATGTTGGACGACTATATCAGTAAGTTCTATAACAAGCTGGCAGACCGTTCAAAAATTCTTGTTTCCAATAGTTATGCGAAAGCAAAAGAAATTGCCGCATGGAAAGGAGAAGTGGCTACCAATTGGGATAAATTTGAAGTTGTAGATATTACTTACGATGACAAACTGATAACCAAAGGAACAGAGGTGGGAGACGTTGTATCTATAGATGTAGTCCTCGACAGAAAGGATATGAAAGGAATGCTTGGTGTGGAATTGGTAACTACCATTCAGGATATAGAAAAAAATCAGCAAAAATTGAATCACATTTTTGATTTGGATCTGGTAAAAACCGATGGAAGTAAACTTTATTTCCACGGCACAGTTACCATCCTGGAAACAGGTCATCACAAAGCTGGGTTACGGGTATATCCGAAAAATCCGGATCTTCCTCACAGAATGGATTTCGCTTATGTAAAATGGATTACTAAATAATAACATCCATTACATTATAAACAAAAGAAAGAGAAAACAATGATCGTTTTCTCTTTCTTTTTTAATACAGGTTTGGAGGAAGTGAAAAAATATTTTAAAGAGCCTGTATTTTATTTTTATCATACACCTTTCTGGAAACAAAAATATAGACAAATACAGCAGCCAGACTTAGAATTGCAGCTATAAAATACAAGTATTCCAAAGGATGTGAGCCGGCTAAGAATCCTCCGAGAAGCATTCCGATACCCATACCAAGGTCAAAGCCGGTGAGATAAGTAGAATTAGCAGTGCCGCGCTTGTCGTTAGTTGCCATGTTAATAAAAGCTGTCTGAAAAGCCGGTAACATGGTACCGAACCCGATACCAATAAAAAAAGCAGAAATGCAATATGCTATAACAGTATGAAAAGAGGCAAATGCAAATAATGACAAAGAAATAACACTTAATGCAATTATGGAAACAAAATGAATATGTCCGCGGTCAACAAACCTTCCGGAAATAACGCGGGATAAAATCAAGCCGGCGGACAGGAAAAGGAAAAATATACCCGGATTGGAAATCCGAATTTGTTGTCCGTAAAGTACTGCAAAAGAAACCAACATCCCCCAGCCTATTGTTACCATCACCTGATTCAAAAAAATAGGTATCCCTTTAATTAATATAAAACGATCTAATGACAAAGGAGGACGGTCTAAGTTCTTTTCTCTTTTCGGCGTCTGGATAAAAGTTACTGCTATCACTGCACATATTCCCATTCCAATAGAAAAAAAAATTAATGTATGATAACCCCAATAATCAAAAATATTCAAGGCGATAAACGGAGCAATCGCCATCGCCAGATTCATATTCATTCCGAAATATCCAACGCCTTCAGCTCTTCTATACGATGGAATAATATCAATCGCAACTGTATTGGATGAAACAGTCGACATACCCCAAAATAAACCATGAAAAAAACGCACCATCATCAATAATGCCACCGTTGCAGCAAAAAGATATCCGAAAAAAACCAACACAAATAAAGTCAACGAAAACAAAAGCATCCTTTTGCGGTCAAAAACATCCACCAGATAACCGGAAAAAGGACGAATCATCAACATCGCCAAAGTATATGAAGACAATACAATACCAACTTTAGAGGCATGAATATGCAACTGTTGTGTCAAATAAATAGGGATAGTGGGCATCAACAAATGAAAAGAAGACGCCATTAAAAAATTAGCAATACATGCATTGATGAAATTTTTATTCCAAAGCTTTTCTTTCATACACTTATCATTATTCTTTTGCTTCAATGAACTACAAGTGAAACTAGCACTGGAGTAAAAGGAGAAATTATATTTAAAAATAAACAGAGAGCAGAAACCTGCTCTCCATTCTGTGAGCTGTACTGGACTCGAACCAGTGACCCCTACCCTGTCAAGGTAATGCTCTAAACCAACTGAGCTAACAGCTCCCTGTTATTTTCACGGTGCAAAGGTAAATATTTTTTTCATACTATAAAAAAATTGATAACTTTGCAGGAAATTTATTTTAACATGAACGTACTTGAATTGAGCGAACAGGAAATTTTCCGTCGTAAAAGTTTGGAGGAACTGCGCCAAATGGGCATCGATCCATATCCTGCAGCTGAATATATTACCAATGCTTTTTCAACAGATATTATTGAAGCATTTAATGATGAAGATACTCAACGCCGGGAGGTTTCTATTGCCGGCAGGGTCATGAGCCGTCGCATCATGGGAAAGGCTTCTTTTATCGAATTACAGGATGCAAAAGGCAGAATCCAGGTATATATCACCCGTGACGATATTTGTCCCGGAGAAGATAAAGAACTTTACAACACAGTATTTAAGAAATTGCTCGATATCGGAGATTTCATAGGTATCAAAGGTTTTGTTTTCCGCACTCAAATGGGAGAAATTTCTGTTCATGCGGAAAATCTGACCGTTTTATCCAAATCTCTTCGTCCGTTACCCATTGTAAAAATGAAAGATGGAGTCACCTATGATGCTTTTACGGATCCGGAAATGCGCTATCGTCAAAGATATGTTGATCTGGCTGTCAATGAAGGCATCAAAGACATTTTCATCAAACGGACAAAAGTGTTCAATTCCATGCGTGAATTTTTCAATGAAAGAGGATATCTGGAAGTAGACACACCTGTTTTGCAGTCTATCCCCGGAGGGGCTGCCGCACGTCCGTTCATCACCCACCATAATGCATTAGACATTCCTCTATATCTTCGTATTGCCAACGAACTTTACCTGAAAAGACTGATTGTCGGAGGCTTCGAAGGAGTATACGAATTCTCAAGAAATTTCAGAAACGAAGGAATGGACCGTACCCACAATCCTGAGTTTACTTGTATGGAAATCTATGTTTCATACAAAGATTACAACTGGATGATGTCACTTACAGAACAAATGCTGGAAAAAATTGCAATGGATGTACTGGGAACTGCCGAAGTAAAAGTCGGAGACAATGTCATCAGTTTCAAAGCTCCGTACAAAAGAATCAGCATGGTCGACTCCATTAAAGAAAACACCGGAATCGACATCAATGGTATGGACGAAGATCAACTGAGAGAAGTTTGCAAAAAACTGGGAGTTCCTCAGGATGAAACAATGGGTAAAGGAAAACTTATTGATGAAATATTCGGAGAAAAATGTGAAGGAAAATACATACAACCTACATTTATTACAGATTATCCGAAGGAAATGTCTCCTTTGTGTAAACAACACCGGGATAATCCTGAATTAACGGAACGGTTTGAATTAATGATCAACGGAAAAGAAATCGCCAATGCTTATTCAGAGCTTAACGATCCGATCGATCAGAGACAACGGTTTGAAGAACAGCTTAAACTTTCCGAAAAAGGAGATGATGAAGCCATGTTTATCGACCAGGATTTCCTGCGGGCATTAGAATATGGTATGCCTCCCACATCCGGAATGGGTATTGGAATGGACCGTTTGATTATGCTCTTAACAGGACAATCTGCTATTCAGGAAGTACTGTTATTTCCACAAATGCGTCCCGAAAAAATACAGAAAAAAGATCCTATAGAAAAATATACGGCAATCAATATTCCTGAAGCATGGGTTGCAGTGATCCAAAAAGCAGGTTATTACCTGTTGGATGATCTGATAGATATCAATCCAAATAAGCTGAGACAAGAGTTGTGTGAGTTGAATAAAAAGTTTAAACTTGAACTGGCAAATCCTTCTGCAGAAGAAGTGGAAGCCTGGATCAAAGCCATAAAATAAACAACAATTACAATCAATCATGAGTTTTCCGGGGAAAATTGCCATTATGGGAGGCGGAAGCTGGGCTACAGCTTTAGCAAAAATCGTGTTGACTACGCAAACAGACATCAACTGGTATATGCGCCGTCCCGACAGAATAGAAGAATTCAAACAATTAGGTCATAATCCGGCATATCTGACTGCAGTTAGTTTTGACACAAACAGAATCAAATTCTATGACGATATCAATCAGACTGTTAAAGATTCTGACACACTGATATTCGCAACTCCCTCACCCTATCTGAAGGAACATCTGCATAAATTAAAGACCCCTTTGAAAGACAAATTCATCATTTCTGCCATCAAAGGAATCGTTCCGGAAGATAATGTGATTGTTTCGGAATATTTTTCAAAATTTTACGATATTCCGATGGAGAATATTATTGCTTTAGGTGGGCCTTGCCATGCAGAAGAAGTGGCTTTAGAACGACTGTCATATCTGACGGTTACCTGCACAAACAAGCAAAATGCAGAAGTTTTTTCTCAAGTAATTTCCAACAGATTTATAAAAACCAGTATCAGCCCGGATATCATAGGGATTGAATATGCATCCGTATTGAAAAACGTCTATGCGGTAGCTACAGGTATTTGCCATGGATTAAAATATGGTGATAACTTCCATGCGGTATTCGTTTGCAATGCTATCAAAGAAATGAAACGCTTCCTGGATGCTGTACTTCCAATGGATAGAAAAGTTACAGATTCCGCTTATTTGGGTGACCTATTGGTAACTTCCTATTCCCGCTTTAGCCGGAACCGTATTTTCGGTACCATGATCGGGAAAAATTACTCCGTTAAAACAGCGCAACTGGAAATGGAAATGATTGCCGAAGGATATTATGGCACCAAGTGTATCAAGGAAATCAATGAAATATACAAAGTTGACATGCCAATACTTGATACCGTTTACGACATTTTATACGAGAAAAAAGCGCCATTGGCGGAAATCAGAAAACTGACAAAAACGTTTAAATAAAAAGAAAGGCTAAAATCTATAGTGCAATGAAACAAATAACATTAAACATCAACAAAGCAATTGGTATCATTACCAAAGAACAAATAGACGCACAGGCTTCTATTGCCAGAGATTGTGTCGCTACTTTACACAAGGGTACCGGAAAAGGAAATGATTTCCTCGGATGGCTCACATTGCCTTCTTCTATTACAGAAGCTGAAATTTCCGATATAGAAAAAACGGCACAAACTCTCCGGAGTCAATGCGAAGTAGTTGTAGTAGTTGGTATCGGAGGAAGCTACCTTGGAGCCAAAGCTGTAATAGACGCTCTTTCCAGTTCTTTCGACTGGTTGGAAAGCAACCGTAAAAATCCGGTGGTTCTTTATGCAGGACATAATATTGGTGAAGATTATCTTTACGAACTGACAAATTATCTGAAAGGAAAACAATTCGGCATTATCAACATTTCCAAATCAGGAACAACAACAGAACCAGCATTATCTTTCCGTATCCTCAAACAACAACTGGAAGATGCTGTTGGAAAAACAATTGCTAAAGAAAGAATTGTTGCTGTTACCGATAAAGCCCGGGGCGCATTGCGTACACTGGCTACCAAAGAAGGATATAAAACATTTGTCATTCCGGACAATGTAGGGGGCCGTTTTTCCGTCTTGACCCCTGTCGGTCTGCTACCCATTGCAGTTGCCGGTATTGATATCCGCCAACTGATCTCGGGTGCTGCAGATATGGAAAAAGCAACCGGAAATGATGTCCCTTTTGCTGAAAATATTTCTGCTATTTATGCTGCAACCAGGAATGAGTTGTATAAAAAAGGAAAAAAGATTGAAATTCTGGCTAATTTCCACCCCAAATTACACTATGTATCTGAATGGTGGAAACAGCTATATGGAGAAAGTGAAGGAAAAGAAAATAAGGGAATTTTTACTGCATCGGTAGATTTCACCACCGACTTACATTCCATGGGCCAATGGATACAGGAAGGTGAACGGACTATTTTTGAAACTGTAGTTTCTGTTATGAACCCTAACCATGAAATGAAAGTGCCTACCGACGAACAGGATCTTGACGGATTGAATTTCCTTGCCGGGAAACGGGTAGATTTTGTCAATAAGATGGCCGAATTAGGAACTCAGTTGGCTCACGTAGATGGAGATGTGCCTAACATCAAAATAGAGCTTCCCGAACTCAATGCTTATTTCCTCGGCCAATTGCTTTATTTCTTTGAAAAAGCATGTGGTATCAGTGGTTATATGCTGGGAGTAAATCCATTCGACCAACCAGGAGTGGAAGCGTACAAAAAGAATATGTTTGCATTACTGAACAAACCTGGGTTTGAGAAGGAAAGCAAAGAGATACAGGAAAAAATCAAAAATTAAAATTTTGAATTTTGAATTCTGAATTTTGAATTAAAAGTAAGAATCAATTGTAAATTACATTTATTTTAATTCAAAATTTAGAATTCAAAATTTCCCAACATTGTTTTTATGCTCAAAGCAGTCTTATTCGACATGGATGGCGTTCTTTACGACTCTATGCCTATGCATGCACGTGCATGGGAAGAAATCATTCAAAGTTATCAAATTCCTTGCACCAGGGAAGAGTTTTATATGTTTGAAGGAAGAACCGGAGTCAGTACGATCAACTTACTTTTTCAACGTACATTTCAACGCGATGCAACAAAGGAAGAAATTCAGGAAATATATGATAAAAAAACTGCGCGATTTAGAGAACTGGATAAACAGGCTGTTATGCCGGGAGCAATGAAAGTTCTTTCTCAGGTAAAAGCATCAGGTTTAACAATTGTATTGGTTACCGGTTCCGGACAGCTTTCTTTGTTAGACAATCTAAACACAAATTTCCCTGGTTATTTTCAAAAAGAATTGATGGTGACAGCTTATGATGTTATTCATGGTAAACCTCATCCGGAACCTTATCTTCAAGGACTAAAAAAAGCTAATGTAAATCCACAGGAAGCTATTGTTGTGGAAAATGCTCCATTAGGAGTGCAATCGGCCGTTGCAGCAGGCATCTTCACTGTTGCAGTAAATACAGGTCCGTTAGATGACAATGTTTTATGGAATGCCGGGGCAAATATATTATTTTCTGACATGCAAATTTTTGCAGACAATTGGCCTGTTTTTTTCAAAAATTTACCTTAATACTCAACTTTTCTCACATCCGGTTGTTTTATATTCAAAGAGTAAACTTTATAAAACAATTACTATGTGGAGAAAATTCTTATTTACATCTTATTCCGACAGTAAATCCTCTTTTTTATTATTGATCTCAAGACTTGTCTTCGGTCTTCTGCTGATGACTCATGGATGGGTTAAATATACACATTTCAGCGAAATGTCGGCCAGTTTTCCCGATCCCTTTGGAATTGGTAGTGCTCCATCCCTAATGCTTGTCATCTTTGCTGAACTTTTTTGTTCTATAGCTTTTATTTTCGGTTTTTTATTTCGCCTGTCATCTATTCCCTTGATAATTAACATGGGCGTTGCTTTTTTCTCCACACATGGCGCCAGGCTTGCCGAAGGAGAATTAGCTTTCATTTATCTGGTAATATTCATACTTATATATGTTGCCGGACCCGGGAAATACTCAATTGATTACTTTTTTTACAAAAGATTTATAAAATAACAATGAGATCTGGATATACTAAAACATTGATGTTATCTATTATTCTCCTTTTGTTCTCCATTATGGTTTCCGGACAAGAGCAAGAAGAGAAAAAAGAAAACACAAAGTTAAGTTTCCGGGATCCCGACGACCATCAATTAGATTTAAGTCAATGGATTTTGGAAAAAAAAGGATTTGTTCCCATGCCGGCAATTATCACAGAACCGGCATTTGGTGGTTTTGGAATCGGCTTGGCTCCTATCTTCATCCAAAGAAACCCTCCGATTACACGTGGAGGAAAAACATATCCTGCACTGCCTGATGTAACTGTGGGTTTCGGAGGATATACCCTGAATAAATCCTGGGCTGCCGGTGGAGGACGCGTAGGTAGTATTAAAAAATGGAACATGCGTTATAGTATTATTGCCGGATATGGAAATATCAATATGGATTACTACTTTGACCTGGAACGAATCAACCAGAATCTGGATTTTGAGTTCAATATCAAAACTATTCCGGTCACTGCCTCACTGACAAAAATATTCAAAGACCCTCGTTTTTCTGTTGGCATTCAATATCTTTTCATGCACAACGAACTGGAAGTAAAAAATTCCAGACACGGGCAATACATAGATGAACTGAATCAAAAGATTGCTGATTATGTCAGTGGAAATGTTGGTTGGTTGGGTCTGAAATTGTCTTTTGACAGCAGAGATAATACTTTCACTCCAAACTCAGGAATAAAAACCTATCTCTCCGCCAACTGGAGTAACCCCATCGTTGGCAGTGATTACAAGTACGGACAATTTGAAGGCGCTTTTTATTATTATCTTCCATTGCGTTACAACTGGATCAACGGTTTTCGTTTCGACATGCAACAATCAGTTGGGAAACAGCCATTTTACATAAATCCTTTTATTGACATGAGAGGCGTTCCCATAGCTCGTTACCGAGGTAAAACGACCATGCTGGCCGAGTTCGAAGAACGCTGGGATATTAAACCCAGATGGAGTCTGGTCTTTTTTGCCGGAGGAGGAAAAGGATTCGATAATTTCAAAGATTTCAAGGATGTAGAATGGGCTTGGAATTATGGAACCGGTTTCAGATATCTGATGGCCAAAAAATTAAGTTTGCGAATGGGGGTAGACTTAGCTATGGGACCAGAAGGATTTACATATTACCTGGTATTTGGAAGTAGCTGGATGAGACAATAATATTTGACTCACTGCTTTCACGGGTGACATTTATTTAACTTACAAACATTTGAACTATTGTTTTACTAATAAAAATTTTACCGTATGGAACCTTTATTTGACAAAATTGATTCAGCAGTGAAAAACTGGTGGTTATCTCTGCTTTTAGGAGTGATGTATGTAGGATTGTCTGTTTTTATGATGTTTTTTCCGGGAAGTAGTTTTATTGCATTATCCATTGTTTTCAGTATCATGATGCTTATCTCCGGAATCTTTGAAATTACTTTTGCATTCAGTAACAAGAATACACTGAATGGCTGGGGATGGTATCTTACCGGAGGTATTATCGATTTAATTTTAGGCTTGGTATTAGTTTTCCTTCCTCAAATGGCAATGGCTGTTATTCCATTTCTTGTAGCTTTCTGGTTTATGTTCAGAGGATTCTCATCCATAGGTATATCTATTGATATGTCGCGTTATGGACTGAAAAATTGGGGATGGTATTTAGTATTCGGCATATTGGCTGTATTTTGTTCTATTACCATCATTTTACAACCGGTCGCCGGAGCATTCGTGGCAGTTTATATTGCCGCTTTTGCCTTCATGTTTTTAGGAATATTCCGTATCATGCTTTCTTTCGACTTGAAAAAATTGCATCGGAACAACAAACGATTGCATGAAAAAATCGGAAGATATCAAAAAAGGATAGAAGAAGGAAAGAAAGAGAAAGAATAATATATTCACAATCAAACTTTTTTCCTTAACTTTGTGCTCCGAAGAAAAAAGAGAGATGATATGATCAACAAAATCAATCAAATATCCGAGCAAATAGAGGATTTAAAAGCCAGTACAATTGACGAATTAGAGGCTTTACGTATTAAATACCTGAGTAAAAAAGGAGAGATTTCATCTTTGATGAACGATTTCAGGAATGTGGCTGCCGAGGAAAAAAGAGAACTCGGACAACGCCTCAATGATCTGAAAAATAAAGCTCAGGAAAAAATCAATACCCTCAAAGAATCATTTGATGGCAGTCAAACAGAACAAAACGATATAGATCTGACACGGACTGCTTATCCATATCAAATCGGGACAAGACATCCGCTTTCTATTGTAAAGAAAGAGATTTGCAATATTTTCGCCCGTTTGGGGTTCAGCATTGCTGAAGGTCCGGAGATTGAAGATGACTGGCATGTCTTTTCTTCCTTGAACTTTGCAGAAGATCACCCTGCCCGTGATATGCAGGATACTTTTTTCATCGCGCACAATCCGGAAGTATTGTTGCGTACCCATACATCTTCTGTTCAAACCAGGGTGATGGAACTGCAACAACCGCCTATCCGCATTATTTGTCCGGGTAGAGTATACCGGAATGAAGCGATTTCTTACCGGGCACATTGTTTTTTCCATCAGGTAGAAGCACTGTATATAGATAAAAATGTTTCATATGCCGATCTACGGCAAACATTGTTATTCTTTGCCAAGGAAATGTTTGGCGCCGACACTAAAATTCGTCTACGTCCTTCATTCTTCCCGTTTACAGAACCGAGTGCCGAAATGGACATCAGTTGCAACCTTTGCGGTGGTAAAGGATGTGCATTTTGTAAACACACCGGATGGGTTGAAATTTTAGGCTGCGGAATGGTTGATCCGAATGTATTGGAAAACTGCGGTATCGACAGTAAACAATATACAGGATATGCATTAGGTATGGGTATTGAACGTATTACCAACCTGAAATTTCAGGTAAAGGATTTGCGGATGTTCTCGGAAAATGATGTCAGATTCCTGAGGCAATTTGAGGCTGCATACTGATCTTATTGTTAGTTTCTGATGACCAAAAAAGAACGATACGAAAAAGTAATCAAATGGTTTGAAGCAAATGTTCCTGTTGCAGAAACAGAATTGCATTATAACAATCCGTTTCATTTACTCATCGCCGTTATTTTATCAGCCCAATGCACAGACAAACGGGTCAATATGGTTACTCCGTCTCTTTTTGAGGCCTTTCCAGAGCCGGAAACTATGGCAGCATCAAATCCGGAAACCATTTTTGAATATATTAAAAGTATTTCTTATCCGAATAATAAATCCAAGCATTTAGTTGGTATGGCTCAAATGCTTGTAAAGGATTTTAACGGAATAGTACCTTCTGAAGTCAGCGAATTGGTCAAACTACCCGGAGTAGGAAGAAAAACGGCAAATGTAATTGCTGCTGTCGTTTTTGACAAACCAGCCATGCCGGTAGATACGCATGTATTCCGGGTGGCCAATCGCATCGGACTGACAGACAACTCCAAGACGCCATTAGAAACCGAAAAAGAACTGGTAAAGTATATCCCCGGAAAGTTATTACCGATTGCTCATCATTGGCTGATCCTGCACGGAAGATATGTGTGCACAGCGCGTAGTCCTCATTGTGAGACATGTGGATTAAAAGAAGTGTGCAAATATTACGCATCGCCATCCCGGCGCTGAAATATCTAACATTACTCTTTATTCTACGCCCCTTTCAGGATATTTTCAATCATATCCAATTCTTCTACAGAAAAACTGGTATTGCTATCCAGCGTTTGGATATTATCTTTCAACTGAGCAACAGAACTGGCGCCAACAATCACAGAAGTCACTCCCTGATGATGTAAAACCCAAGCCAAAGCCATTTCTGCTAATGTTTGTCCACGTTGTTGTGCCAAATCATTCAAACGGGAAATCTGATTTAATTTTTCAGGAGTGATATCCGACTGCTTCAAAAATTGGGATTTGACAGCACGTGAATCGGAAGGTATACCATGCAAATACCGGTTTGTAAGCAGTCCTTGCGCCAATGGAGAAAAAGCAATAAAGCCTACTCCTTCCTGTATATTCAAAGCAAAATGTTTTTTTTCGGGAAGACGGCTGAGCATGCTGTAACGATCCTGATATATCAGGCAAGGAACATGCTGAGCCTCCATCATAGCATAAGCCTGTGCAGCTTTTTCCACCGGATATTTAGACAAACCTATGTACAATGCTTTTCCCTGGCGAACGATATCAATCAATGCTTGAATGGTTTCTTCCAATGGAGTCTCCGGATCATAGCGATGACTGTAAAAAATATCCACATATTCCAGATTCATCCTTTTCAGGCTTTGATTGAGACTGGCCATGAGATATTTGCGGGAACCACCATCTCCATAAGGTCCGTCCCACATCAAATGTCCGGCTTTCGTAGAAATAATCAACTCATCCCTGTGTTCTTTCAATTGAGCAGAGAGAACTTTTCCAAAATTCATCTCTGCACTACCCGGAGGTGGTCCGTAATTATTTGCCAGATCAAAATGGGTAATTCCCTGCTCAAATGCAAAGCAGATCATATCGGTAGCTACTGCAAAATTATCTGTACCACCAAAATTATGCCACAGCCCTAAGGATATTTCTGGCAGTTTCAAACCACTATTTCCACAAAATCTGTAATCCACTCGTTCAACCGATTTATTTAATTATCCAACTACTGTTACCCAACCATAAGCATCCGCCTCATCTCCATATTGAATAGCACGAAGTTTATTGTAGAGCTTCTGGCTCACTTGTCCCGGATTTCCGTCTTTAGAAAAGATATATGATTTCTTATTATCTACATCGTCCACTCTTTGAATAGGACTGATAACCGCCGCAGTACCACACATACCGGCTTCTTCAAATGTTTCCAATTCTTCCAAAGGCACTTGCCGTTGTTCAACTTTCAGACCTAAATCCTCAGCCAACTGCATCAGACTTTTGTTGGTAATGGATGGCAAAATAGAAACAGATTTCGGAGTGATATAGGTATTATCTTTGATACCAAAAAAATTAGCCGGACCACATTCATCGATATATTTCTTTTCTCTTGCATCCAGATATAAAGCTGCTGAGTATCCCATTTCATGTGCTTTATCTCCGGGAACAAGGCTGGCGGCATAATTTCCGCCGATTTTGTAGGTTCCTGTTCCAAGCGGTGCAGCCCGGTCATATTCCCTGAAGATGCCCACAGGAGTCGTTTTAAAACCTTCTTTGAAATAAGGGCCTACAGGAGTTACAAAAATCATAAATAGATAGTCAGAAGCAGGTTTTACTCCCACTTGTGCAGATGTTCCGATCAACAGCGGACGAATATATAAAGAAGCACCACTTTCATAAGGAGGGACAAAACGTTCGTTTCTTTTTACAGCTTCAATCACAGCACTTTCAAATATGTCTACAGGCAATTCCTGCATCATGATTCCACGACAGGAAGATTGCATACGCAAGGCATTCTCTCTCATACGGAAAACCCGGATCTTATTGTCTTTTCCTCTGAAAGCTTTCAAGCCTTCAAAAGCTTCCTGTCCGTAGTGCAAACATGTTGCAGCCATATGAAGATTGATAAATTCGGAATCACTGATTTCCAGCTCTCTCCATTTTCCATCGCGATAAGCACACCTGACATTATAATCTGTCTTCATGTAACCGAATGCCAATTCGGACCAATTTATATTTTCCATTTTTATTAGTTTTAATTCGCAAAAGTAACAAATTATCCGCCATTTTCATTACTTTTGTGACAAATTTTATACTGTAATTATCCCATGAAAGTTATTGATTTGCTGAATACAAGAAATAAAACTGCTTTTTCTTTTGAAATATTGCCTCCACTGAAAGGAAACAGTATAGACAAAGTCTATTCCATCATCGATAAACTTCGTGAATTTGATCCAAAATATATCAATATCACTACTCATCATAGTGAAAGTATTTATAAAACACTGGAAAGCGGACTACTACAAAAAGTAAACATACGCAAACGACCGGGAACGGTTGCTATTTCTGCAGCTATCCAGCAAAAATACAATATTCCGGCAGTGCCTCATATCATTTGTAAAGGTTTTACAAAAGAAGAAACGGAATATGCTTTGATAGATCTGAATTTCCTGGGTGTTTATAACTTATTATTACTTCGTGGAGATGCCAATAAAACGGATGCTACAGAGACCGGAAATTGTCATACATATGCATTGGAATTACAGGAACAAGTCAACCTTTTTAATCAAGGGATTGCACTTGACGGAAGCATATTTGACAAGCCCTCTACTACTTTTTCCTATGGTGTAGCCTGCTATCCGGAAAAACATGAAGAAGCTCCGAATATGGACTCTGATATTTTTTACCTGAAAGAAAAAGTAAAAAACGGAGCTGATTATATGGTTACCCAAATGTTTTTTGACAACGAAAAATATTTCTCTTTTGTAGACCGCTGCCGTGCTGAAGGTATTACCATACCCATCATACCGGGCATCAAACCGGTGGTTTTCAAAAATCAGCTGACTGTACTGCCTAAGATTTTCCGGTCTGATATTCCGGAGGCATTTGCCAATGAATTGCGTAAATGTAAAACGGATGAAGAGGTAAAGGGTGTGGGTGTGGAATGGTGTATCAATCAATGTAAAGAACTGATACAAAAAGGCGTTCCCAGCCTACATTTTTATACATTGATGGCAACCGAAAGTGTAAGACAAGTAGCAAAAGCAATCTATTAATGTTTTTCAGAAATATCATCGGTCAGGAAGAAGTCAAACAAAATTTGATTCAATCTGTGCAAGAGGGATTTATTCCTCATGCACGGTTAATCTGCGGTCCGGAGGGAACCGGCAAACTCCCCCTGGCCATCGCCTATGCCCGTTATCTGAACTGCACCAACCGCTCACCGGAAGATGCTTGCGGCAGCTGTCTTTCATGTATTAAATTCAACAAACTGGCACATCCTGATTTGCATTTTGTTTTCCCCATCATCAAAAACGACAAAAAAAAGAAGGAAATCTGCGATGATTACCTGATGGAATGGAGGGAATTTCTTTTAGAAAAAAGCTATTTCAGTTTCAATGAATGGTTAGACCATATAGGTGCAGAGAATTCTCAAGGAATGATCTATGCCAAAGAGAGTTCTGAAATCATCAAAAAATTAAACCTGAAGACATACGAAGCTGAATATAAAATCATGATCATCTGGTTACCGGAAAAAATGCACGAAGCTTGTTCTAATAAACTTTTGAAAATGATTGAAGAGCCTCCTCTCAAAACAGTTTTCTTATTGGTATCTGAAGCTCCTGATCAGATCATTGGTACCATCCAGTCACGCGCTCAACGCTTAAATGTTCGCAATATCAATCAAAAAAGTATGGTAGCTGCCCTTCGGGAACAATTCAATTTATCTCCGGAAGAAGCTGTACCCATAGCCCACCTGGCCAATGGAAATTATGTCAAAGCACTCAATCTGATCAATGACAGTGATGAAATCCGCTATTATCTTGAACTTTTCATTACTATCATGAGAAATTCATGGAAACGGGATGTCAAAAACATGAAGGTAAAAGCAGATGAATTTGCCTCCCTCGGACGGGAAAAACAAAAAGCATTTCTCAATTACGCACAAAACCAATTGAGAGAAAATTTTATCTACAATCTCCATAATCCCGAAATTAACTATCTGAATAAAGAGGAAGAAGCTTTTTCGGTAAACTTCGCTCCCTATGTCAATGAACGCAATGTCATTGACTTTATGAATGAATTAGGACTAGCCATGCGTCATATCGAACAAAATGTAAATCCAAGAATGATTTTTTTCGATTTATCCATGAAAATTGCTGTTTTATTAAAAAGATAATATTATTTTTGCAGAAACAATTGTCTAAACAATTATCAGCATGGATATTTTTGATTTTGATTCGGAATTGGTTTTTGCGATCCTCAACGGTAAAGTTTCTATGGCTGTGAACCGGAAGTTATACAGAAACTTCAAAAAAGCCGGTTTGGAATTTACGCCTGAACAATGGACCGTATTATCAAACCTCTGGCAACAGGAAGGAATTACTCAACAAGACCTGTGCAATGCAACTTTCAAGGACAAACCCAGCATGACCCGCCTGATCGACAACCTGGAAAAACAGGAATTAGTAGAAAGGAAAGCTGATAAAACAGATCGCAGAACAAACCTGATTTTTCTTACAAAAAAAGGAAAAAAGCTCAAAGAAACGGCCAATCAAACAGTCTTGACAACTATGCAGGAAGCCTTTTCCGGATTGGAAGAAGAAGAATTGCAAGTAGCCAGAAAGGTATTGAAAGTTGTTTTTGAGAATATCAGAGATTCGATGAAAGAGTAAAATTATTTATACCTTTCCCACAAATCAGATTCTATCACTTGACGTGATTCCGTTAATAATTCCCGGATATTGGTGGTTAACTGACGCATGTCTTCCGACACATACTGTGCCGTATCAATAGGATCATGAATGATCAATTCCATTTTATGAGGATTCAGGAAATATGAATGGATCGGCATCACGTCAAAAGAACCATTGATTGTAATAGGAACAATGGGTAATTTCAGGTCCAAAGCCATTTGATAAGCCCCTTTTTTGAATATACGCATTTTTCCGTCAGGTGTTCGGGATCCCTCCGGAAAAATCACAACAGAAGCTCCACCGACCAACTTTTTCTCTGCTTCTTCAATCGTTTTAACAGCAGCTTTGGGATTAGAATTGTCTACAAAAATAAAACCGGCCATTTCACAGGCTTTTCCAACGAAAGGAATTTTACGCAGACTTTTCTTCATCACCCACTTGATATGATGGCCTAAGTATCCGTATACCAAAAAAATATCATAAGATCCCTGATGATTGGCCACAAAAATATAAGATTGCTTCTTGTTTAGTTTTTCTTTTCCGGTAACTTTTATAGGGCAAAGGGAAATAATACATGTAATCCTCGACCATAACATACCCGGATAATAGGCAAAAAACTTTTCACCGCCACAAAAACATCCGATGGTAACAATCACCGCAGTCAGAATGGTTAATACCAGAAAAAGCGGCAACCAGATAAAAATTTGATAAATGAAAGACAGTACCTTTTTCATCTCATTAAAAATCAAGTCACAAATGTACTGAGAAAAATTAAAAATTGAAAATTTTTTAATTAGTTGAAAGTAATTACTCTGAGACTAAAAAATAATTCTTAATTAGGGTCTGCTGAATAAATCTATCCCTTTGATATATAGTAAAATAAATCTGATTATTCATGGTTTTTTAATATAAAATTCGTATCTTTGAGTGTTAAAAAGTCGATTTTATGAAGTTT
>JAVBMQ010000221.1:0-22414 GCA_031552335.1 Bacteroidales bacterium
TAATTCCATTTGTTAAATCATTGACGTATCTTGCAAATGTATTGATTTCTTTTGGATGAACCAACTCTGAATAGATATTAGTTATCAACATTTTAGCATTACAGCCATTTTATATGCCTTCAAATATATTTTTCCCTTTGTGTACAGAGTGCGACAAGAAGTCGTATAAATAATTGTTCAGCAAAAGACTGAACCTGTTATTCCGTTAACAGTAGCCTAAGGAAGCATGCTGTTTTAGTAATGAAATGGTGTGAAGCCTTCCTGACAACGTCCTTGCTGTAAATAGGGAGTATAACCGTGAGGGAAAACAACCGTTTCCAGTATCAGGAAGGAAGGATCGATTCAAGCTCTTGCAATGGCTTTGAGTGTTATCCCCAAGCAAGAAAGAACCGGACTTATTCATCATTCGGACAGGGGTGTACAATATTGCAGCAAGGATTATGTAAACCTATTGCAATCCAACAGCATCCGGATCAGTATGACTGAAAACGGAGACCCTTACGAAAATGCAGTTGCCGAATGAGTAAACGGAATACTTAAAGATGAATGGATCGACAGGGAACAGTATGACGATTTTATGCAAGCAAAATATCGAATGGATGGAATAATACATGTGTACAATACCTTTAGACCTCATTTAAGCTGTAGCATGCTAACCCCTCTACAAGCTTACTTACGAGTCAAAGAAAGAACTCAAAAGGCAATGGAAAAAGCGAAACTATTCAAAGAATAAGGTAACTTTACAAACTCAAGTGTAAACTTATGACAGGATTAGTATTTTTTACAGAACTTCTAACCTATTATTATTCATAACCTGTCAACCTATTTCAGGACGAGACAAAGAAAAAATCCTATTAATCTATTGACTAACAGGATTTTTTCTTTTAATTGAAACTTCTGTCTTTTGTTGACTTTCACCAATTTTATGTCTTGGTGGGCGTTGACGGATTCGAACCGCCGACCCTCTGCTTGTAAGGCAGATGCTCTGAACCAGCTGAGCTAAACGCCCTCATTTTCTTTACTGCTCTTGTTCTTAAAAGCGATGCAAAGGTACGACTTTATTTTTAATCTCCAAATATTTTCTAAAAAAAATATGAGAAATTTTACACTGTCATTGATTATCAACAAGTTGCATTTAGTATAAAAATGGCAATTACATGCAGAAAAAGGAAAATTGAAGAATGGGGAGGGGAAAATAGAAATTGTTAAGTCTTTGTTTTTTAAGAGTAGGATCATTTTTCAAAATTATAAAAATCTACATATTTAGAGGCTTTCAGAAGGATTGTTTAAACCGGAGATTGCCGTGGTTTAAACAAAAACCAATGAATGTTCTGTGGGTATTGCGTGTTATAAATCAAAAACACTATTTCTGAAGAATAAGCTTAAACTCGATTGTCCCAATAAGGATGTAATTTTGAAAATTATTCTTGACAAAGAACTGGAATTTAGAAAACAAATGGAACTTTTATCATCAAAAAGAAATCAGCCAGTATCCTTTATTTTTGCAAATTTTAAATTCACATTATCATTGCTAAATTACTCACGCCCTTAAGATTACTTCTGACTAAAAAAGAACAATTATGCGTTAGAATAAACAATTTTTGTGGCAAATTGTTATATGAATCAAAAGGTAAATATAAAAGAAATAACAATATTGCCTTTTAGGATTAGGAGCTAATCCGGATTTTATTCATATTTATAGAAAAACTTCTGTTGGATTTGATACAAAACCAAAACCAAAATATTTACTATTATGTACAGCCTTTTATTGAGTTTGTTATAAACATAATTTAAGTTAAAAATTAAACCAAACACAACATGAAAATACAGGAATCGTGGAAAATACTGATCGTTGATAATAAACAGTCTTTTCTCAATCAGATGACTAACTACCTGTCCGACTTTGTACATAGGAAAAAAAAAATCGCATCACCACTGTGCGCCACAACACCCGGAGCCGCAAGCATTCTGTTGAAAGAAAATCCCGACATTGCTTTGATTTTGCTTGATATCGTGACGACGAAAAGCGACTCCTGCCTGAAATTAGTCACTTATGTCAGGGATACGCTTGGATACCATAATACACAAATTGTACTGATGACTGGCGAATTGTTCGACGATGAAAAAATAATTATCGAAAAATACAAGGTAAACGGATGTATAAAAAAAGTGCAGATCGGCAAAAACGAGTTATTTAAAACAACTGTTAAAACGAAACTCGACACTTACAACTATTTATCCGGAAATGAAAAGATAACGGAAGGATATTGTGAAGAACTCAACCGGTTCAAAACATCTTTCCGATGTGAAATAGAACATATCATGGGACGAGGAAAAGCAATAGGAAAAGTGTTGGACGAAATAGAGAAATTAGCAAATAGCGATTTTCCAATACTTTTGGAAGGAGAAACAGGCACCGGGAAAGAAGAAATTGTGAAATATATGCACAAAATAAGTAAGCGGAATAATCAGAAATTTTTTCCCGTAAATTGTGCTACCATCAAGGTTGAACTTGCAGAAAGTATTTTATTTGGGCATGAAAAAGGAGCCTTTACCGGAGCAAATTCCACCAAAACAGGTATACTTGAGTGTGCCGGAGAAGGTTTGGTGCTGCTGGACGAAATCAATTCGCTATCGCCCGAGGTGCAATGCAAATTACTACGTACCTTGCAGGAAAAAACAATTGTACGAGTGGGAGGAACAGAAGAAATAAAGATAGAAGCAAGAATTGTAGGGGCAGGGAATAAGCCATTCAGTATGCTGGTAAAGCAGGAGACTTTTCGAGAAGACCTGCTCGAACGATTTGTTCGGATCATCAGAGTTCCTTCCCTTCGGGAACGAAGCGAAGACATCAACCACTTGATTGATCGGTTTCTGGCGGAATCAGTAGAAACGGAGAAAAAAGTGACCTTGTCGGAAGAAGCCTTGGAATTGCTACTACATCACGAGTGGAAACGCAATGTGCGACAATTGAAGAATGTTATTACTAACCTGATTATTGATGCCGAACAAAACGAAAATGAAGAATATGTGATTCTGCCGGTGCACGTCCTTCATTATCTGAAGGAACCCGATAACAATAACGGACAAACTTCGTATAACATCATTTCGTCTTCGACCGTAAAAGATTATTCTATGGAGGCCGCCCTGAATAAAACAAAAAAAGAGACCATTATTTGCGCTCTCAAAAGAGCTGGAGGAAGCGATAAAAAAGCCATTGAACTCCTGCAAATAGACAAAAATACTTACTACAACTACAAACGCATTTTCAATGTGCAATGGAGTCTTTAAACAGAGATTTTAGCTTAAGGCTGATGCTCTGAAGCAGCTGAGCTAAACACCCTCATTTATTTTATAATTGTTGCGATTTAAAACCGTCGCCTTTCAGTCGCTTATTCTTTAGTCGGATTTAGAGAAAGTTTCAACCCACCTACTTGTCAAGTGGGTGGTAATTAAGTTCCTTTAACTGCTCTTACTCTTAAAAGCGATACAAAGGTATGACTTTTAATCTCCAAATATTTTCTGATTTTTTTCAAAAAACTTTATACCTTTGTGCTTAAATTCTTTAATTGTATAAAATAATGAGACATATTTTATTGGTTTTATCAGTTGTATTTTTAATTTTAACTTCCGGTAAGAAATCTGATAAGGATATATCGGAGTTGAAAATTGGAGTAATGTCTTCTATGGATTTTGTCCCATTAGCTGTTGCACAGGAAAAAGGATTTTTTAATAAACAGGGGGTAAAGGTGAATATTCAGAAGTTTTATTCTGCCAATGATAGGGATGCTGCTTTTCAAAGTGGAAATATTGATGGGACGGTTATTGATTATACCGGGGCTATTATTCAAAAAGCCGGTGGTGTGGACTTGAAAATAACATCAGCTTGTAATGCCACTTTTTGTGTAATGACAGGTACTGGTAGTGGTATTGAAAAAATGGAAGAACTGAAAGGAAAAAAAATAGCTGTTTCGCGAAATACTGTTATTGATTTTTGTATTGAAATGTCTTTGCAATCTGTTCAAATAAAACCAGATGAAATAGAAAAACAGGAAGTCAATAAAATTCCGATTCGTTTAGAAATGATGATGAAAGGACAAACTGATGCCACAGCTCTCCCGGATCCGTTTATCACGATTGCTGCAAGTAAAGGAGCAAAAATACTTACTTCTATGGAAGATTTGGGATATGCGGTTACCGGATTTATTTTCAAATCGGAAGCCATTGATAAGAAATCAAAAGAATTGAAGGCTTTTTATCTGGCATACAATGATGCTGTAGAATATATCCATTCTCATTCTAAAGAGGATATCAAATCTATATTGATCAATGACATTGGCTTTCCGGATGCGCTTATTGATTCTATAAAATTACCTCGTTATACTTTGGCTCAGATGCCTCAGGATAAAGATATTGAGGCTACGATTCAGTGGTTGCAGCAAAAAGAGTTGATTCCTGCCGGATTCAACGTTGCAGGTCTGTTGGATAATCGTTTTGTAAAACAGTAATCTGTGTACGAATGTCATTTCTTATTGTCGATAATTTAAGTGTTATATATAGGGAAATTGTAGCAATACAACATCTGAATTTATCTGTAGAGGAAGGTAGTATTTATTCTCTTATAGGTCCTTCCGGCTGTGGTAAGTCGACTTTTTTAAAGACAATATGTGGCATTATAAAACCAACGGAAGGAAATGTTTTATTGAAAGAGGAAGTTATCAATCCCCGGAAGCAGACTTTGGGATATATTCCTCAGCATTATGGCTTATTAGATTGGTTGACTGTTGAAAATAATCTTTTTTTAGGAAAGAAAATACAAAAGAAAAAAGCCACACATGAAGCAAAAATAATAGAACAGTTAGATATTGGAAATTTACTGAAACGTTATCCAAAAGAATTAAGTGGCGGACAACAGCAGCGGGTAGCTTTGGCGAGGGCTTGGATGTTACAGCCTGATTTATTACTGATGGATGAGCCTTTTTCTTCCTTGGATACTTATACGGCCGAAAAATCACGTGAATTATTTCTTCAACTTTGGAAAGAGCAGCGAACGACTACTTTATTTGTTACCCATAACTTACAGGAAGCTGTTCGCACAGGAAAATATATTGTACTTTTTTCCCGGCAACCTGCCCGTATACTGGAAATTATTGAAAATCCGCTTTTTCAATCCGGAATGAAGCGGGAAGATGTTGATTTTTACCGGGTGGAGCAATCTATCAGAAAGCGCATACAAGAAATAGGAGAGGGGGGATTGTGATGATCGGACGATTAAAAACAGTTATATATGGATTTCTGGCATTTAACCTGTTGTGGTACATAGTTGCCTTATGTGTGCATTCGGATGTTTTGCCGGATCCGCTGACTGTTTATCAATCCATGGGGACAATTATTTATGCCAACATGTGGGAACATGTTGGGGCCAGTTTTATCCGCATTCTGGAAGGATTATTTTTCTCTTTGATTCTTGGTATTCCTTTGGGACTATTATCAGCTAATTATCCTAAAGTGAATAAAATATGCGGACCGATGTTGTATTTTACCTATCCTATCCCCAAGCTGGCTTTATTGCCCGTAGTAATGTTACTGATGGGAATCGGAGAAAATGCAAAGATTGTCATGATCATCCTGATACTTGTTTTTCAGATTATTATTGCAACCAGGGATGCAGTACTTCATATCCCTAAAGAAGATTTTCATGTGTTGGTTTCTTTAGGTGCCCGGAATTTTCAGATATTGAGATGGGTTACTTTTCCTGCTATTTTGCCGGAAGTTCTTACTGCAGTCAGGGTTGCTTTGGGAACAGCAGTTTCTGTACTTTTTTTTGCTGAAACCTATGGAACTGATAAGGGAATGGGATTTTATATCGTTGATTCGTGGATGAGACTTTCGTATACTGAAATGTATGCAGGTATATTGATCCTGTCATTGATGGGGTTTTTTCTTTTCTTCCTGATTGATATCATGGAAGAACGTCTTTGTAGGTGGAAGAATAACTAACATAAACTATAATCAATGAACAAATTACTTTTAATTGCCTTTTTTCTGATGGTTTTCTTCGTGGGTCAGGCGCAGGAATCCAAAGATATTCTTAAAATGCTTGTGGATAAAGAAATGATTTCTCAGGAAGATGCTGATGCTTTGATCGAAGAAAGTCAGAAAAAACAACAGCCATCTACCATTCAAAAAGTGAAAAATGCTTTTAATAGTGATGCTTTTCGTCTTTCGGGTTATGGACAAATAATCTATAATCTGACGGAAAATACGAACCATGGTTTTATTCGTACAGGAGCTAATAACTCTATTGATGTTGCTCGTGCCATTCTTTTTGCAGTAGGGAAATTAGGCTCTTCCAATCAATATGGTTATATGCTGATGTATGATTTTGGACCGAATCCAATGTTACATGAGTTATATGGAGAATGGTTGCCCAATACTTACGCCAATGTGCGTTTCGGACAATTTAAAATACCTTTTACCATAGAAAATCCGATGTCACCTACCCGGATTGAAACCATTTATTTTACTCGTTCAGCAAGTGCAATGTCGGGAAGTGCAGGCGATTTTAACCAATATGGTCCGTTAGGAGTATCAACAGGTGTGAAAGCCGGTCGTGATGCCGGATTACAAGTTTCAGGAAAATTATTTCCTGAAAAAGATTTTTATTTATTGGAATATTATACCGGACTTTTTAATGGTACTGGTATGAATACCAAAGATAATAATAATCATAAAGATTTTATTGCATCGGCTTATTTTCAGCCATTGAAAGGTTTGCGGGTAGGAGGATCTGTATATTCAGGTAAATTATATGGACAATATGCCGGAGATATTTCCGGTCAATCTCTTCCTTCATTACCATCCAACCATGTCCGTAACCATTGGGCTGCAAGTATGGAATATAGTGGTGAACATTTTTATGCCCGTTCAGAATATATGCAAGCTAATGATGGAGGACTGTACCGTAACGGTATCTATGGATCAGCCGTTTGGAAAATAGTTCCTGATAAATGGGAAGTTCTTGGAAAATATGATTACTATGACCCGGACAAAAATATATCACGCAATGAAGTCAGTGATATCACAGCCGGTATCAATTACTACTTTACTTTTTTAAGTAGAATCCAGCTTAATTATATCTATACAGACAATAAAGCCCTTGGTAAGAATAATATGTTGGCTGCGCAATTACAAGTATTTTTTTAATTGATTATTGATTCAGTCTCTATTCGAAAAATACTTCATAAACTGTACCCGTTCATATATCGTCGGATTGGGAATATTAGCGTAGTTTAGCTTTCCTTTGAGTGCTGAAATATTTTCATAATTCATTGAATTCATCCATTCCTTCATGCTGTTAAGTATTTCAGGGATCACTTCACTCCCGTTTTGATATATAGTTGAACACAATTGAACGGCGGAAGCCCCTGCCAAGATACATTTAACTGCATCTTCCCAATCGTGTACTCCGGTTGATGCTGCAAGGTCAATCTGTGGAACTGCACCAGAAACAATACCAGTCCACCGTAGTGTATCACCCATAGATCCATCTGCACTGAAAAGCATACCGGAAGTCATCTGTAAGTTATGAATATTGATATCCGGTTGATAAAAACGGTTGAAAAGAACAACAGCATTGGCTCCATTGGCATATAATTGATACACCGTTTCCGGAATGTTATTGAAAAATTTGGCTATTTTAACTATAACAGGAATGTTTACTCTCTTTTTTACTTGTTTTAAAATATCGAGATGTCTGTTTACAGAAATATCAGATTTATTGTGTAATTGAGTTTCTACTGCGAAAATATTTAATTCTAAAGCATCAGCTCCTGCCATTTCTATTTGATAGGCAAAATCTACCCAGGCATCGGCTTTATAACAATTGATACTGGCAATAACAGGAATTGTACAGACCTTTTTTGTTTCCCGGATCAGTTTCAGATAATTCTCAACTTCGTGACTCGCAACGTAGTTTTTTATATAGTCTGAAGCTTCAGGATAATCAGTCCCCATCAGCATATTGTCGGACATCATCATGATTTGTTCTTCAAAAAGAGAATTCAACACAATAGCTCCAACACCTGCTTTTTCCCATGTTTTATTTTTTTGTGGATCATTTGTTAATCCAGAACTACTCACAATCAGCGGATTTCTGAGATTCATCCCTGCGTATCGGATATTCAAGTTAATCATGACATATGAATTTTAAAAAACGGAAAACAAATGTAAGGGATATTTGTTGGGATTGCAAGAAAAACAGTATTAAAATTAAGAATTAAAAATTAAGAATTATTTTTCGTTTGTCAAACAATTCTGTTCTTAGTTTTTTAATTCCTTCCTCCAAATATGCTACTACCCAGCCTAACCAATGTACTCCCTGTTTCTATAGCAATCTGGTAATCATCACTCATGCCCATGGATAACTCTTTGAAATTTTCATTTTGAGCAAAATAAATGTTTTTTATCTGAAAGAAAAGTTGGTTGAGTGTTTGAAATTCTCCTCGAATTTGTTGCTGATCTTCCGTAAACGTGGCCATTCCCATCAATCCGCAGATCTGTATATGTTTGAAATTTTTCCATTGGCCGGTATTTAAAAAATCCAGACATTCCTGAGGAGAAAAACCAAATTTGCTTGTTTCCTGTGCAATATGGATTTGTAGTAGCACTTGAACGGTTCGGTTTGATTTTTCGACCTGACGGTTGACTTCTTCCAATAGTTTCGGACTGTCAATGCTATGTATCATACAAATGAAAGGTGCAATATATTTCACCTTGTTAGTCTGCAAATGGCCAATGAAATGCCATTCGATATCCTTGGGTAAAATATGGTATTTCTCGGTTAATTCCTGTACTTTACTTTCTCCAAAAACACGTTGTCCTGCATCATAAGCCTCCAGGATTGCTTCTGCCGGATGAAATTTAGAAACTGCTACTAAACGTGTTTGTGGCGGAAATGCGTGTTTGATTGTTTGTATTTTTTGTGCAATACTCATTCTTTTTTTGCAAAAGGAAAAATATCCATCAAAGTGGTTTCTGTTACTGAAGCAATACTATAATCAGCCATGGTGCCTTTCATTCCTTCTTCCAGAACACGAATAGCTTCATTAATATCAGAGGCCTGTGATAACATTTGTGCGGCAGTTTTCTTTTCAGCACCACTTTTTTCATCAAGCGTAATAAAATATACTTTTATTTTGTAATAACGATCTCCGTTTTCATTGAAAAAAATCTCATTCAGCCGGGCTCTTTTGATATCCGCTATAGTATATTCTCCGCTGATGTAGGGTTTGATTTCTTCGATGATTCTTGCTTCAGCTTCCGTAAAGGACAAGGCATCCACTAAATAAGGTTCGGTAACTTTCTTTTGAACACCATTTTCCATCGTTTTGTCGTAGCTGATTTTGCATTCGAACCAATTATTCATATATTAAAAATTAAAAATTAAGAACTGAGAATCAAATATCTTTGACTAATAAGTTTTTGTTATTCATTACCATATCTGACCGGGAACCAACAATGGTTTTCCATTCATTTTTCAGTGCATGATCTTTATCTATTTTGAAAAACTCGGAACCACTCTGATCTATTTTATTTAATATTCCTCCCACTGTGATTGACGCTATATCTATAGATGGTTGATAGCAAATTTCATGATTATCTTCATCTATCACTTCATTGATGAATTTCATTTCCATCAATTCTATAAGGATCCGGGTAGTCAACCGGGTTGGAATTTTATAGTCGGAAGATATTTTATTGGCTGAAACCGCTCTTTCTCCAGCTGCAAATCGTTTGGTTATTACCGACATAATGGATATAGTAAGAAAATCTTTATATCTACGGGTAATGTTTTTACTATCGGCTTCAAATTCGTAAGCTCTGATATTCTGACTGGCATAAGCTAATTCTGCCCCTAACAAACAAATCACCCAGGATAGTTGTAGCCAGAGTAACAATAACGGTAAAGCGGCAAAACTTCCGTATATGGCATTGTATTTGGAAACCCAAATTTGTCCACTGATATACAGATATTGAAAACTTTGAAAAGCAATTCCGGCAAAAATTCCGGCATAAAAAGCGCTTTTAAATCTTACTTTGGTATTTGGAAGAAAAATATAGATGCCGGTAAACATGAAAATAGTCACAACAAAAGGAGCCAGTTTGAAAAATATTGCTGCAAAAGGTGTGATCAAATGGTATTGACTCAGAGTACTGAATGTTGTGGAAACAAAAATGGATAGTCCGGAAGAACAAATGATAAATACGGGAGCTAATAGCATCAGGGAAAAATAATCGGTTACCTGACGATAATAACTCCTTCCTTTTTTTACCATCCATATTTCATTGAAACAGTTTTCAATATTGGAAACCAGATTTAATACAGTCCACAATAGAAGAACAATACCGATCCCCATGAATATGCCACCTTGTACCTGTTGCATATATGAATTCACCCAGGTTAGGGCTTGGGTCAGTATCTCTTTCTGCCCGGGGAAATAATTGAGTAGCTGGCTGGTAAGGATATTATTAAATCCGAATCCTTTAGCTATGGCAAACATAATGGCTAGCATGGGAACAATAGACAACAAAGTGCTATATGTCAACGCTGCAGCTTTTCGTTGTAATTGATCTTCGTTATACCTTCTTATTGCTAATAATATCGTTTTCAGGAAGTTGTATCCCGTCTGCCGCATGCCTTTTACTTCGGCATCTGTGATGCGCCATATATCGACTGTGACGAATTTCCAAAGATCCGACAGTTGCTGTGGGATGTCTTTCAACCACGACATAAATTATCTGTTTGATAAGGCGGAACTTAAAATTTCTAACCTCAGATATTGAGTTCCGTCAGGGCTGCTTCCTTTTTTCAATTTTACTCCGGTAGGGGTAATATCATATGATGTGAAAAGAGGATAATTATAGGTTGTTCCACTATAATAAACAGACGAACTGTTTTCGACAACCGGAACAAGCATGACATTCAATTCATCTTTTCCTTCGGAAATACCTTTTTTGATAACTCCGGATATATCTCCAAAATCATATTTGTAGTTGCTATAAGTTGCTTTATATGAAGTTGGTGATGAAACAATGTGAGGAGTTTGGAAGAATGTTGTCAAAGAATCTTTGTCAATGAGCATCATTGTTGTAGGAGCACCCAAAGCATATTTCCAATCATCTTGTGCATATGCGGAAACGGCAAATTTTATACTGTTAATTTCTCTGCCGTTTATTTTTTCTTTGATTTCATTCAATGGCAAAGTATATTGGGTATAGACTCCTGCAGGCGCTTTTACAAAAGTAACTTCCGGATTGGGAGTAGTCAGATCCTCATTTTTATTGATGTACTGACTGGATAGTATCACTTCCGGAGATATAAAAAAGCGGGTACTGTCAACAACCTCAGTGTAGCCTCCTTCTTCCTTTTCAATAATTCTGGAATAATAAAAATGAATACGGGAAGTTGAAATTTTTAACAGATTACCGTCACCGGATGTAGTAGTGACATACAATCCAGGGAAAAATTTGGTAAAACTGATGATCGATTCAAAAGTTGCCGGATTTCGCCTCCACTCATTGATCATCATAGTATCAATTCCGGTATTTAACAGATCAAATGTAAGACTCTTTGTTGTGGAAGCGCTATATGGCTGACTAAGATCCCGGGCTGTATATGGAAGAGTAACCCAGGGTTTTGCCGGAGATACATATTTATCATACAGATCAATATTAGTATAGTGATATTCCTGAGAAAAACTTACTCCTTTGTTTACCGGATATACTTTTGCGACCATAGGAGCGATTGAATCTCCCAACCAGGAACTATATTCAAAAATTAATTTTACAGAATCAGCCCGGTTGTTTTTAATAGAATCGGTAGTAAATGAGGCCGGAGCGTACTGTGAAAGAAAATCTGCTTTAAGAGATCCGAAAAGAGGATCCTGGAAATTTCCTAATAAAAAATAAAATGTATTGATCGTGTTGACCCCGTAATATATAGAGTCGAATTTAACTGTTTGTGTATAATCTTTTGTAGCAAGCTCTCCCGACAAATATACCGTATCTGCATATACAGATACATTATCGCTATCGGGCTTGGTACTTAAACCTACGGAATTTAAATCATCATCACATGCAATTGTTAGAAGCAACAAGGAGAATAGACTGTATATGATTCCTTTTATTTTCATTTTTTTCTTGAAGTTGGTGCAGTGGATAAAATTTTATCGTAAAATTCGTTGAATTTGTCCATGTAAATGTCCGGTGATTGATAATCAAGGAAAGGCTTATTTTCCCTGCTTTTTGCATATTCAAGTACTTCACTGTTGACATTCGGACTGCTTTGAATAACTCCGTCAGAAAAATCAATGGCCAGCCTGCTGAGTGTGGCATAATCAACCGGTCCTTTAATAGACTCCAAATCTTTTTTAGAGATACCTGCCAACATCAATTTCTTGGCAAAAATATCCCGGAAAGGTGTTTTGAAATCATCATCGTATATGGAGTAAACAACTTTAGCATTTTTGTAGCAAGGATCATCGCTGAAAGCTTTTTTGATATACAACGGAGCTAATGCGGTAAACCATCCGTGACAGTGTACCAGATCAGGTACCCAACGGAGTTTTTTTACAGTTTCCAATACACCACGTGCATAAAATATACTTCTTTCATCGTTGTCCTCAAATTCAATGCCTTCATCGTTTGTTATCGTATATTTTCGTTGGAAGAAATCATCATTATCAATGAAATATATCTGCATGCGGGCAGATTGGATAGAAGCGACTTTGATAATAAGCGGATGGTCTGTGTCATCAATGATAAGGTTCATACCCGACAGTCTTATCACTTCGTGCAACTGATTGCGTCTTTCATTGATATTCCCGAATTTAGGCATAAACGTCCTGATTTCCCGGCCACGCTCTTGTATCCCCTGAGGTAACGCCCTGCATATATCTGCAATTTCAGAATCCGGTAGATAGGGGCTTATCTCTGATGTAATAAACAAAATCCTTTTAGCATCCATTCTTTGTTATGGTCCATTTTGATTGATCCTGCAAAGATAGTAAAAAAAAACGGACAAAAATCAAAATAATTTATCAATAAAAATTAAAGGCTTTACAGAATAGGCATATAATGTACTCTGTAAAGCCTGTTTTTTGGAGGGATAGTCATTTCCCTTTGTTTTTTACCCTTTATTAAAAGGGCAGATCATCTTTTTCGTTGACCGGAAGCGGAGGAGGAGGGGGAGGAGTTGCAAATCCGACTTCAACAGGAGCTCCCGGAATTTCTGCCGGAGCACCGGCTAATTCTACTTTCCAAGCCTTCACGTCTGTATACCATCTTCCGTTATACTCACGGCTTTCTACATCAAAATCTATAGTCAGGTAGTTACCTGGTTGTAATTGCGACTGGCTGATTTTATCTCCCCAAATGGAAATACAGATTTTTTTCGGATATTGTCCGTCAGTTTCTACGATAATTTCCTGTTTTTTCCATTCGCCGTTTTTCCCTGTGCCTGTTTGTATAGGCATGACTTGAACTAATCTTGCTGAAAGTTGCATATGTTTTATTTAAATTTTGAATTTTGAATTCTGAATTCTAAATTGAGGTTTAATGTTTTTAGGCTTGCAAAGGTACGGATATTTTTTGATTTTTCTTTACGTACCAGAGGAATGCTTGTATGTTGCTGTGTTCCATTTGTTGCATCAATTGGATGTATTGTTGCATTTGTTTTTGATGAGACGGGTGAGGTTCTCCAAATTTATAATCAATAATGATGGTTTGGAATGTGTTTGTCAGGATCCTGTCGGGTCTTTTGGTGGTCACCGAACCATTTTCTTCCACCAGGATGGCGCATTCATTATAAATTTTGTATTTTTCTGAAAACCAATCTTCCACGCCAGCTTCATTGATTGCTTGTATAATTTCTTCTTCATAATGCGTTTTTTCTTCCGGACGGATCAGCCCGTGGAAACAAAGACGATCTACAGCTGAAGGAATATCTGTTAAGGTCTGTATGCCGGAAAATAATGCATGCATGATATTACCATGTATGATGTATTCATTTCCGGAAAATTCTTCTCCTTTGGTAAATTCTCTTGATTTATTGGATTGCCTGAAGATGGATTTTTCCGGGTTAAATGCTTTGGACACAAAAGAAACATCAATAGAGGAAGGGGTGTTTTTCAAAAGATTATCTGATTCTTTCGAACCGGAAATAATTTCTTTGAATAAAACTCCTTTTTCAAAATACAAATTTTCTTCATCCCAGTTTCCATCTAATCCGGAAACGGAAAATTGGAGCAAATCAGATACATTCTTAATATCTTCAGTATCGGCTAATTTTTTCTTGTATTTTCCGGTAATCAGCAAGTTACGCTCTGCTCTTGTAAAGGCAACATATAGTAAATTCAGATTATCCATCCAGGATTGTCCGGTTTCCTGTTCATATTCATTCAAAAAGACAGTATCGAACATTTTATGTGTGTACTTTACCGGCAATAATTCAAGATCATACAAACCGTTTTTCGGGCCACACCAGACAACCGGATTTTTTTCAGGATATAAATCCCAGTCGCAATAAGGAATAAGTACTGTGTGGAACTGTAAACCTTTGGATTTATGTATGGTCATAGCACGAATACCTTCAATTCCGGTAGATGACGGAACTGTCTTGAATTGTAATTCGTCTGTCCAGTATTTCAGAAAAGTATGGATATCTGCCGGATAATCTTTCAGATAATTGCTGACAGCATCATAAAAAGCATACATATACCCACTTTGTCCTTCAATTTTTTCAAGTTCAAATAAACGGAATAAATGACCGATCAACTCAAACAAAGGCATTCCTGTCAGTTGTTTATGATTTTTCAGTATATCCGGTATTTCCGTCTGTTTTTCCAAAAGCAAATGAAGTCCGGTATGGATATTTCGTACAAATTTATCTGAGAAAATCTGCAGTTGCGCTTTATGCACCGGATTTTCAGGGTCTGATAATACTTTCAATGCTTCAATAATGATGCGAACAGAAGAAGATGAATTTAACTGAAAAGCTTCGTTTGAAACAATATTGAGATAATGTTTCTCAGCCAATTCGGGATGCAGTTTTTTTTGTATAGAGAAATACTCTGCAATGGCAGTGATACTTTTGTTTGTACGGGTCAATATACAGATATTTTCAGCAGAAATACCGGCGGCATACAGTTGTTGCAGTTGCTGTAATATTTCTTCCAAAACGAGGTCATTGTATTTTCCATTTTCTGTTTTATCTGCAACAAAACGGATAGAAACATAACCGTTTTCTTCCTTTTTAGGTGTTTTCTGAGTTACGTTTTCCGGAGAATATGCGTTCCGGAAAGGGGAAACGGATGTTGCTCCGAATATGGAATGGTATTTTTCATCCAATAATTTTGCAGTGTTTGCGAATAGTTCATTATTGAATGAAATGATATTTTGTTCGCTCCTATAATTAAAGGAAAGTGATAATGGATTTACATGTAATTCCTGATCAATATTTCCTAATATTCTCCAGTCTCCGTTTCGCCATCTATAGATAGATTGTTTAACATCTCCTACAATCATACTGAAGGCATCTTCGGAGATGATACCGGACAACAGTGATTTGAAGTTCTGCCATTGGATCCGGGAGGTATCCTGAAATTCATCAATCATTACATGCCGGATTTCAGCACTTATTTTTTCATAAATGAAAGAGGTGTCGGAATGATCAATCATCTGGTTCAGGAAAAGTGCCGTGTCGGCCAGCATAAAACGATTATTTTCAGTGTTTTGCCGGCTTATTTCGTTGGTAATATCCCAGATCAATCCCAATTGGTAAATATTATTGGTGATCATCCGGGAGGTATTATAGTCTTGTAAAGTTTCTAAACAGCTATGTAGCAAAGGCATGAATTGAGTTTCTGCCAGATCGGCCACTTCAAAAGCGCGTTTGGTCTTGGAAGATGCCCATTTGGTTGGATCCGGAATACAATCCTGTACTGTTTTCGAATTTGGATTGGCTGTGGAGAAATCTTCATCCGATAGTTTTTTGAATAAATTAATTACCACTCCATTGCGGTTGAAATCGGATAGTTCAAGTTCCGATTCACTCATTTTTGCAGATACGGTGGCATATGCTTTTTTGAAAAATTCTTTTGATTCTTTTTGGATACGGGAATGCCTGTTCCACAGTTCTTCAAATATTTTCGGATTGCTGTCCAATTGTTTTTTCAGGATGTGTTCGTGTTCCTGAAAATATTCATTAAAGATGCATTTACTAAAATTCAATATTTCCTTTTCTATCCGCCAGTTACTGCCTTCATCGAGTTTTTCTTCTATGTAAGTAGTCAGCCACTCTAACAACTGTGGATTTTCATTGGCGTTTTCTATCATGGAAGAGACTGCTTCCGAAAGAACCTTGGTGCTGTTCATTTCCAGATTGAAACGGGAACCTTTTCCTAATTCCCGAGCCAGGTTCCGTAATACCTGTTGGAAAAAACTGTCGATGGTGGTGATGTGCAGGCGACTGTAATCGTGTAATATTTCCTGCAGAATTTTGAATGCTTTAGACTGTATATCTTCTTCCTTCATGGGTTTACCACAATCTTTCAAAGCGTCTTGCAAAGAATGAAGGAATCCCTTGGAATCTTCACAGTTAAATGCAAGTCCATATAATTCTGCAAGTATACGGTCTTTCATTTCTCCGGTTGCATCTTTGGTGAAAGTCACTGCCAGGATATTCCGGTGTGCATTGGGATATTTTTTTATCAGTAATTCCCTGATATATTCCAGCGCTAAGGTGTAGGTTTTTCCCGAACCTGCCGATGCTTTGTATACTTTGATTCCCGACATTTTTAGAAACCGATAGAATATCCTACAGAGTAAATAATCTGATTGCCATAAGGAGAATAATCATCTTGCAATACATCGTAATAGATCATCATGCTGACGCCACTTCTGTTTCCCATGGGCATGGTGAGACCACCTCCGATAAGTATGCAGGGAACCATTTTTGTATCAGGCTGGTAGCTTCCCCAAAATCCGTATAATTCAGGTTGGACTTGTAGACGGATATATTGAAAGGGATTGAATTGCATGTAGATATTTCCTCCCAGATAGTTCTGTGTCCAGTCTTTATAACCGTAATCATAATCTTCTTTGTAGTATGAATAGCCTATTCCCAATCCGGCAGTAAAAGATTTACTGAACCGGTAACCGACCTGCGGAGAAATATTAAGGGAGGTATAAGTACCAAAATATATACCGAAAGAGCCCCCTAAAACTAAATTTTCTTTTTTGAATTTGGAGGGAGAGGATTGCTCAAAACTACTATGGTTGGTACTTGTCCTGGTTTGATTTCCTGAATAATTATTGGTTCGAATGGTATCATACCGGAATGATTGACGTGAATTGATCTGGTTGGCCGGTATGGTGTCATAACGGAATGTCTGACGGGTTTTTACCTGATTAGCCGGTATGGTATCATAACGAAAACTTTGAGCCTGGCAGATTACACAACAAATGATCCATCCCGAAAATAGAAGAGTCAGCCTTTTCATGTGTCATTTTTATTTGATAATTTTGCAAAGATAACGAAAAAATACAGAAGAATGTTTGCTGTTGATAAACAATTTATTGCTGATCATTTACGGGATGATGTACGGGAACTGGCTTTGAAATTGTCCTCGTCACATACCTGTCAGGATATACCTTTGGTCATCCGGCAGATTGCCGGGCGACAAGCGATCCGGTATAAACTACCCGATTGGTATACAAATGAGAATATTCTTTACCCGGAACATCTTCCGTTGGAACAATGTTCTTCCGATCTGACAGCAAGATACAAATCATCTCTTCTGAAAGGAGATTCGTTTGCAGATCTTACCGGTGGTTTTGGAGTTGACTGTAGTTATATTTCCCAAAATTTCCGAAAAGCTTATTATGTAGAGCGACAAGAGAACCTTTGTTCTTTAGCCAGACATAACTTTAGTGTATTGGATGTTCAGCATATAGAAGTAGTGTATGAAGATGCCGAAAATTTCCTGTCAAAAATGCCATCCGTCAATTGTATTTATCTGGATCCTGCACGCAGGGATAAAAAAGGGAATAAAGCCGTTTGTCTTTCTGATTGTGAACCGGATGTTTCCGTTTTAAAAGATCAGTTATTGGCAAAGGCTGATACTGTATTAATCAAACTTTCTCCCATGTTGGATATCAGTCTGGCTTTAAAATCATTACCGGAAACCAGCGAAGTACATGTGGTGTCTGTTGAAAATGAATGTAAGGAATTACTTTTCCTGTTAAAAAAGGGATTTACATCAGAACCGTATATATATAGTGTAAATGTAAGCAAAAAAACAAAGACACAGACCATTCGCTTTTTAAGATCTGAAGAACAGGAAATCTCACCTGATTATACTTCTTCTTTGGATCAGTATTTGTATGAACCCAATGTTTCTATTCTCAAAGCAGGAGCTTATAAAATATTGACGAAATATTATCCTTTGCGTAAATTGCATCCAGATAGTCATTTGTATACATCCAATGATTTTATTCCGGATTTTCCAGGGCGGATTTTTAGGGTGGAGTCTGTCTTTTCCTTGAATAAGAAAAATTTAAATGCACATTTGAAAGGAATATCTCAGGCGCATATTACTGTTCGGAATTTTCCTGTATCTGTAGATGATTTAAGGAAAAAATTGAAATTACGAGAAGGAGGGGAGGTTTATTTGTTTGCGACTACTTTATATGGAGGGGAGAGGGTGATTATAAAGTCTTTTAGATGAATTTTATAAATGCAATTAAATGTATACCTTACATGAATGCAAAATACATTATCCAATTTTTTGTTTTTGGAATTTATTTGAATCTTTTTAGTCTTAATGCTCAAAATCATATAGCAAATGATAGCATTACCATTATATACCATAGTAATTCATCATTTATGGGATATACGAGATATGAAGCAACAGACACAATAACTACATACTATGGACTACCGATAACAGATGATCCAACAAAAAATGGATGGATAACATTATATGAATTTGGAGAACAATTAACAAATTGTGATTGTAATTTTGAGAATCTATTTCGTAATTGGACTCCCCAGTTTATTTCAAATTCAGAAAACATACCGTTGTTATCATATCATTTTGTAGAAACAGTAAACGATTCTGATAGAATCAATTATTACTATGATATATTGACTAACCTGGATGTTTTAGTCGGCAGGCATGGAGAACGAAATCTTTATTCAAAGAAAGAATTAATGGAAACTGAAGAAAAGGTAAGAGTCATCGAACCATATTTCCGGAAAGAATCGTATGCTAATTCTCCAGTTTTCAAATCGATACCGGAACATGAAAAGGCTGAATTTTGGAAAAAAGTAAAACAAGAAATAGAAACCATGTCGAAAATAGCAAGATTTTCCATCAAATCGGGTGATCAGATTTATGTAGTAAAATTTAAATTTGAAGGAAAAATATATGATAATTATGTAGTTTGTGATCCTGAAAAAAAGCGGATAACATGGGATAATATATTTAATGTACCCTTTAATAAAGAAAATATAAAATTGTATGATTAAAAGGAGCTTCTGAAAGACAAAAACCAAATCCTACTCTTCTCCTAAAGAATACACAACAGAATAAATAACAGAAGAAGCTATATCTCCTATTGTTAATTATCTTAAATTATTTGGTTGTCTACGCAACTAACTATATCTTTGTATCGTTGTTTATGCAATAATTGTTTGAAAAAATGAAAAAAATAACACTAACAATTTTCCTGATAGTTTTTTATGTAGGAATACAAGCACAGAATACTTTGTCACTTGATTCCTGCAGAAAATTAGCCATAGCCAATAACAAGCAATTACAAATTGCTTCGGAGCAAATAAAGAAGGCTCATCATGAGAAAAAAGCGGCTTTTGCCCAGTATTTACCTGATTTTTCTCTGTTGGGAACTTATATGTACAACCAGAAAAATCTTTCTTTGCTGGATGCCGATAAGTTTTTGCCGATAGGTACAATGATGGCTGACGGTACTTTTGGTTTCCGGCAGGACCAGGTGAATAACCAGTGGACAATGATTAACGGTCAGGCTGTTCCATTGGATGCCAACGGAATGCCTTTTGATCCTCATAAGAATCCGGAAGATATCCTATGGAAAGACTATACTACCATCCCAAAAAGTGAGTTTGAGATGGATATTCACAACGTCTGGGCTGGCGTTTTTTCTGTTATCCAACCCATATTTATGGGAGGAAAAATTGTCGCTTATAATAAACTGACTAAATATGCCGAAGAATTGGCTGCTAATCAAAAAGATGCTGGACTGAAAGAAGTAATCCTGCAAACGGATGAAGCGTACTGGCAAACTATTTCCTTAGTTAACAAGAAAAAGCTAACAGATTCTTATGTTGATTTGCTAAAAAAAATGGATTCCGATGTCACAGAAATGATCATTGAAGGAGTAGCTACAAAAGCCGACGGACTTTCTGTTAAAGTCAAACTAAATGAAGCGGAAATGGCTCAGACTAAAGTAGAAAATGGTTTGAGAATGACTAAAATGTTATTGGCACAAATCTGCGGACTTCCTTTAGATAGTGTTTTTTATTTGTCTGATGAACAGGATAATGAATTAAAACCTGTTTTTTTTGGAGAACCTGTGAATATGGAACAGGCTTTCCAGGATCGGCCTGAACTTAAAAGCTTGCATCTGGCAACTAAAATCTACGAGAAGAAAGAAGATATTGTACGTTCAGAGATGCTTCCAACAATAGCTTTGTCGGCCAACTATGCCATTACTAATCCAAATGTTTTCAATGGTTTTCAGAATGAATTTGCCGGCATGTGGAATGTGGGTGTTGTTGTTAAGCTGCCTCTTTTCCATTGGGGAGAAAAAATTCATCACCTGAATGCCGCCAAATCAGAAACAAGGATTAAAAGGTTGGAAATGGAAGAAGCCCGGGAGAGAGTAGAGTTACAGATCAACCAATCGGTCTTCAAAGTAAATGAAGCGGAAAAAAAGGTGAAGACTACCGAACGTAACCTGGAAAATGCAACTGAAAATCTCCGTTATGCCAATGTGGGTTTTGAAGAAGGTGTGATTCCGGTTTCTCAGGTAATGGAGGCACAGACAGCCTGGTTAAAAGCGTATTCGGAATGTATAGATGCCCGGGTGGAAAGTCGTCTGTCTGAGGTGTATTTGAAGAAGGCTTTAGGAAAAGAATTTTAATAAAAAGATCATATGACTACGAATAAGAAATTGAAAATGAGCAATATGATGCTCGCATTTATTACACTGGTGATTATCATTGCCATAGTAGCCGTCGTAGGTTTTTTTGTTCTCAAACCGGATCAGGAAATTATCCAGGGACAGGCAGAAGCCGTGGAAGTTCGGATATCAGGTAAGGTTCCGGGACGTATAGAATCTTTTTTGACGGCAGAGGGACAAAGTGTGAAAAAAGGTGATACACTTGTAATATTGAGCAGTCCGGAAGTAGAGGCCAAACTAATGCAGGCACAAGCTGCCGAGGATGCCGCTTTGGCTCAGAATCAAAAGGCAATCAAGGGGGCCCGTTCTGAACAGATTGCATCGGCCTATGAAATGTGGCAAAAAGCTAAAGCAGGCTTGGATATTGCTCAGAAATCATATCAAAGGATGCAAAACTTGTATGAAAAAGGAGTGATTCCGGCGCAGAAAAGGGATGAAGCGGAAGCAAACTATCGCGCAATGACTGCTACTGAAAAAGCGGCTAAATCGCAATATGACATGGCGAAGAATGGTGCAGAACGGGAAGATAAAATGGCAGCGGAGGCATTGGTTAATCGGGCAAAGGGAGCTGTGGCTGAAGTGGAATCTTATTTGCGGGAAACAGCTTTGGTGGCTCCGATTTCGGGCGAGATTTCTGAAATATTTCCCCAACCCGGAGAGTTAGTGGGTACAGGTGCTCCAATTATGAATATTGTGGATTTGAATGATATGTGGGTCATATTTAATGTCCGGGAAGATTTGCTCGAAAAATTTAAAATGGGAGAGGAGTTCAAGGCAAAAGTACCAGCCTTGGGTAATCAGGAAATCGTTTTACGGGTGACATACCTGAAGGATATGGGAACATATGCCGCCTGGAAAGCTACCAAAACTACCGGACAATATGATTTGAAGACTTTTGAGGTAAGGGCTAAACCTGTAGAAAAAGTAAAAGATTTCCGTCCGGGTATGTCTGTTATTGTTCTGTAATCAAAAAAATGAAACAAAATAACGAAACATATCAGTTTCCGGGGTACCGGTCTTCTTTTTTTCGTATGGTAAAAAGGGAGTTAGGAAGAATTTGCTCCAACAAAATCTATTTGATTTGTATGTTGGGAGCCCCCTTGTTTTGTTGTTTTTTTTTTATATCGTTGAT
>JAVBMQ010000137.1:0-2866 GCA_031552335.1 Bacteroidales bacterium
AAGAGGCTGCAAAAACAGCCTATGCTCCTTATTCAGGATTTCATGTAGGCGCTGCAGTATTACTTGAAGAGGAAATTATTGTAAGTGCTAATAACCAGGAAAATGTTGCTTATCCATCAGGTATTTGTGCCGAACGGAATACCATGTTTTATGCCAATGCAAAATATCCGGAACACAAACCTCTTGCTATAGCTATCACAGCATGTCAAAATGGGAAGTTTACCTCCAATTGTATTTCTCCGTGTGGGGCTTGCCGGCAGGTTTTATTGGAAAGTGAAAATCGCTACAAATCACCTTTACGTATTCTACTTTATAGTGAAAATGAAATTCAAGTTATTGAATCTATCAAAGAATTATTACCATTGTCTTTCTCAATGGAGAGTTGAGAGGGGAAACATCCGAAGAATTATTTTATTTCTTCTTCCTCGAAGTCGAAGCCTTCTTCGTCGTTTTCCCTTTTTCGGGAGCAGCTTTTACAATCTCCTGAACATCATCATATGATAAGTCTGCCGGAACTTTGCCTTTGGGTATTTTATAATTTTCGCCTTTACTCACGACATAAGGGCCGTAACGACCATTTAGCACTTGGGTATCCGGATCATTTTCGAATATTTTGATGACTTTTTGGTCTTCTTTTTGTTGTTTCTCTATGATGAGACGTTCAGCATCCTCTACTGTCACTGTAAACGGATCCAGTCCTTTGGGAATAGAAACAAACTTATTATCGTATTTGATAAACGGGCCAAAACGACCAATGGCAGCAGTTACCGGTTTACCGTTTAATTCACCAACCAGGCGAGGCAAATCAAACAATTTCAAAGCTTCTTCCAGAGTGATGGTTTCAATAGATTGTCCCTTCAAAAGTGAAGCAAACAATGGTTTCTCCTCTTCGTCAGCATGACCGATCTGTACCAGCGGACCAAAACGACCGATTTTTACAGAAACAGGACGACCGGTTTTCGGATCATTACCCAAAACCCTTTCTCCGACTTTGTATTCAGTTTTTGTCTCTGAAGTTTGTACCACAACCGGATGAAAATCTTTATAAAAATCATCAATTGCTTTAGTCCATTCCAAATCTCCCTCAGCAATATTATCAAATTCTTTTTCTACATTGGCAGTAAAACTGTAATCTAAAATTGACGGGAAATTTTGAGCAAGGAAGTCATTAACAACAGTACCGATATCTGTAGGAATCAATTTTCCTTTATCGGCACCGGTGATTTCTTTTTTTATCTGGTCTTTAACCATTCCGTCTTTTAATGTCAATACATTAAATTGTCTTTCTTCTCCCGGTTTATCTCCTTTAATTACATACTCCCGATTCTGGATGGTAGAAATGGTTGGTGCATAAGTAGAAGGACGACCAATACCTAACTCTTCCATTTTTCTCACCAAACTGGCTTCACTATATCTGGGAGGTCTTTGAGTAAAGCGTTCCGTTGCCACAACCTCTTTCAATGGAAGCATTGTATTTGCTTTTAATGGAGGAATGATTGCGCTTTCTTCTTCCTGATTCTCATCATCATTACTTTCAAGATATACATGTAGAAAACCATCAAATGTAATCACTTCTCCTGTTGCTGAAAATTTCTCCTGGGTATTATTGCTGATAGAAATCGTAACAGTAGTCCTTTCCAGTTCTGCATCAGCCATCTGGGAAGCAATGGTTCTCTTCCAGATCAATTCATACAATTTTTGCTCCTGGGCTGTTCCCTTGATTGTATGATTATTCATATAAGTAGGACGAATGGCTTCGTGCGCCTCTTGTGCTCCTTTTGCTTTCGTCTGAAACTGTCTGATCTTTACATATTTTTCTCCGAAAGCAGAAATAATCTCCGCTTTGGAAGTATTGATTGCCAAAGAAGAAAGATTGACAGAGTCTGTACGCATGTAAGTAATATGCCCTGACTCGTACAACTTCTGAGCTACTACCATGGTTTGCGACACAGAAAATCCCAACTTACGGGCAGCTTCCTGTTGTAAAGTAGAGGTTGTAAATGGCGCTGCCGGAGATTTTTTTACCGGCTTTTTAGATATATCACTGATCGTAAATGTGGCTTCTCTCAACTGATTGAGCAAAGCCAGCACTTCTTTTTTCGTTTTGATCCGGCGACCTAATTCGGCATTCAGGACAACTGATTCTCCCGGAATCAGGAAAGATGCCTGCACCCGGTAAGACGCCTCAGATTGGAACTGATTGATTTCCCGTTCCCGGTCTACGATAAGTCGCACAGCAACCGACTGTACCCGGCCTGCAGAAAGCGCCGGTTTGATTTTTTTCCATAAAACGGGCGACAATTCAAAACCCACAATCCGGTCAAGCACCCGACGAGCCTGTTGTGCATCCACCAGATGATAATCAATATCCCTTGGATTTTCTATCGCATGTAAAATCGCATTTTTCGTAATTTCGTGGAAAACGATTCGCTTCGTTTTATCTTTATCCAAGCCCAATGTTTCAAAAAGATGCCAGGAAATAGCCTCTCCCTCCCGGTCCTCATCGGAAGCAAGCCATACCATAGAAGCCTCTTTAGCTTCTTTCTTTAATTTACCGACCAATTCCTTTTTATCGGAAGGTACAACATATGTCGGCTTATAGTTATTGGCGACATCCACACCAAAGTCTTTAGGCTTAAGATCACGGATATGTCCATAGCTCGACAATACCTTGTAATCACTTCCAAGAAATTTTTCTATTGTTTTAGCTTTAGCCGGGGATTCTACAATAACCAGATTTTTTTGCATCTTTCAGTCAGTTTTTGGATTTTCAGGCGACAAAATTACGAAAAAAGACTCAGTTGATGCCTTTTTATTTCGTTTTTTTGTTTTTTAATCACTTTTAACTATTCAAAATTTCACACTT
>JAVBMQ010000070.1:0-93401 GCA_031552335.1 Bacteroidales bacterium
AATATGTAATTATTAGCATTGTCAAATGTAGAAGCATTGGCAAGCGAGAGCTCAAATTATAGTTGCACTATAAAACATGATTGTGGTAATGGAGGATCAGTTTCCTGCACAGGTGATGTGTGTAAAAGAAGTCAATCTGGAAGAAAATGGGTTGAATGTGATTTTAAAAAAACCTGGTGCTAAATTTCTGTCATATAAATTTTAATACTTAATTTAGGATTTGTAGAGTCGCATGAGCTTGTGTTAAATATTGTTTATGCGACTCTATATTAAATTTTCAACAAGATACATAATAATTCAAAAATCATGAAACATATATTACTTATTTTATCACTGTTATTGTCTTTATTTTCCTCTTGTCAAAAACAAAAAAAATATAAAGAATATGATTGCACTGCTGACAAAAAAATAGAGACACTACCTGATTCATCTTTCTTTTCTGATATAAGATGCATGCAATGCCATAATAATAAACTTTATTTTTTGGATGTACAAAGAAGAGATGTTGTCATCTTAAATGAAGATTTTGATGATATACAAATTATTGGAAGCCCAGGGCCAGGACCTGAGGAATTAACTATCCCTGATAAATTATATGTATTGGAAGATACAGTATATATAATGGACTTTGGTTCGGAAAGCATTAAAAGTTTTTATGAAAAAAACTATTTATCAGCATGTTACTCTTCATTTTCAGAAAATCGTTTTTTTTGCACATCTGACAAGTTATATTTGCCTATTCTAACCGACAGTTCTTCTTTTGTTGTAAAAAACAAAGAGAGTAAAGAAAATTCAACGGAACAATATGGAGGTAGAATAACCAAATTTGAAACAGGAAGAGAAACTTTTATACGAAACGCCAAAAATTTATTATATGATAATGATGATTTTTTTTATGCCGTTTCAAATAATCTGACCATAATTGAAAAATATGATCTAAAAACATTAAAACTTATTTCGACATTTGATTTGTCGGAAGTTTCAATTATTAAGAAGAATTTAAATTATATTGCATCCAAAGCAAAAAACGAAAACTCATATTATACACTTATCGAAGACTCATATATAGCAAATAATTCTATATATTTGTTGTGTACCAATCTAATTTCTCCCATAAAAGCAAACCAACTTGTAAAAATAACTATATCTCCTCAAATGGAAGTTACGAGCATCTATACATTGCCGGGAAATATTTATAGAAGCTTTTGCGTTTCAGAAGATTATATTTTCGCATTTAATTGGTCGGGAGGAACTATTGACAGAATAAAGTTAGCTGATTATGAATAGATAGTTGTCTTATTTCTCAACAAAATTTATCGTTATTTTATTCTTTGGGTTGATGTTGCATCCTGTATTAAAAATAAAGAAAGGAAATATATGAGATGATTGTCCGCCAAAAACAACAAATAAAATCAAATAAAATACCATATAACAATAAATTAAAAGACATTATCTGTCTGCTTATTTTTTAGCAAATATCATATAATCTCATTATTTTTGACAAAAAATTTAGTTTGTATAACAAAAAACAAAAAAATGAAAAAACAACATATCTTAAAATCAACAAAAAACCACTTCCGATCCTTTCACAACCGGAGATCATTCATTATCAATTGTCAATTGTTAATTGTCAATTTATTTCTCCTGCTCTCCTGCTCTTCTCCCAAAGAAAAGACAACAGAAGAAGACAACTCTGTCCCTCTCTCCAACACCGATGTCGTCGCAGAAGTAAGCGCCATGCAGTTAGATTATACTGATTTCAATTATGAATTGGTATCCAATGGTAATATATCTGCGATAAGAAAAGCCGACTTGAGGTTCCAATCAGGAGAAAATATCCGCCATATATATGTAAAAAATGGTGATCAAGTGGTACAAGGACAAAAAATAGCAGAACTGGAACCTTTCAAATTAAAAAGTGCAATGGAACAATCCAAAGACAATCTGGAAAAATCAATACTTGAACTCCAGGATATTCTTATCGGACAGGGTTATGCTTTGAAAGATTCAGCCAACGTCCCTACCGATATCATGAAAATAGCCAAAATCAAAAGCAACTATGATCAAAACACCATTCAATATGAAGTAGCCAGATATAATCTGAAAATGGCTACACTCTATGCTCCCTTTAATGGCGCAGTTGCCAATCTGACATCCAAGGAACATAACTTAGCCAATCCTTCTGATGCCTTTTGCTGTATCATCGATAACCGTCATCCCGAAGTAATATTTATGGTCCTGGAAAATGAACTCCCATTAATCAAACCCGGAGAAAAAGTATTAGTCAGCCCATTTTCTATCAATGACTATATTTGTGAAGGAAAAATCACAGAAATAAACCCCGCTATCGATAAAAACGGAATGGTACGCGTCAAAGCATCTGTAGAAAATGTATCCGGCAAACTATACGACGGAATGAATGTAAATGTCCGCGTACAACGAGAACTCGGCAAACAGCTCGTTATCCCCAAAGAAGCCCTTGTACTACGCAACGACCGAAAAGTAGTATTTACCCTAAAAAACGGAACAGCACAATGGGTCTACGTACAAACCGGTCCTGAAAACTCCAAAAGCTACGTAGTTACAGAAGGCCTCTCCCCCGGAGACAGCCTTATTTATAAGGGGAACTTTAATCTGGCACACGAGACACCAGTTCAATTGACAATTGAAAATTAAGAATTCAAAATTCAAAATTTATAATTGCCACCGAATTTCATTGTTTTATCAAAATATTCTATGATCAAATATCTCATTTCCCGCCCCATCTCCGTCTTCATGGCGTTTACCGCATGTTTTATACTAGGATTGATTGCCTACAAAAACGTGCCGGTATCGCTCTTGCCGGATATTGCTATTCCGGAAATTACAGTTCAGATTGCAGGTAATAATAACTCAGCCAGAGAGTTAGAAAATACAGTGGTTGCACCTATCAGGCAACAATTATTGCAAGTGGGCAAACTGCGGGATATCCGTTCGGAAACGCGTGACGGAAATGCAATTATCCGCCTTAGTTTTGATTATGGTACGGATACCGACCTGGCATTTATTGAGGTCAATGAAAAAATTGATGCTGCCATGAACTATATCCCCCGGGAAACAGAGCGGCCACGGGTTATCAAAGCCAGTGCATCTGATATTCCGGTACTTGATCTGAATCTGACATTGAAAGCAGATAAAGATTTTGTTTCAATTGATAACGATAAATTCTTAGAATTAAGCGAGTTTGCAGAAACAGTTATCAAGAGACGAATTGAACAATTGCCACAAGTGGCCATGGTAGATATCAGTGGATTGATGAAAAAGGAAGTGATTATCATACCTGACAACAATCTACTGGAAATAAGCGGAATATCCCTGTATGATCTGGAATTTGCTTTAAATAGCAACAATGTCGAACCCGGAAGTATGATTGTTCGTGATGGTTATTATGAATACAACATCAAATTTTCTGCAGTATTACGTACTGTAGAAGATGTGCAAAATATTTTTATCCGGAAAAATGACCGTATATACCGCTTAAAAGATATTGCCGGGGTAAAACTCATTGCCGAAAAAGAAAAAGGAATGGTCATATACGGAGGCAAACGTGGCATTACTTTATCTGTAATCAAACAATCAGAAGAAAATATGCAAAACATGCAGGACGCCCTGCAGGGAACTATCAATGACTTCCGGAATAAATATCCTGAGATCGAATTCAGTATCTCCCGAAACCAAACAGAACTCTTAGATTATAGCATTTCAAACCTGAAGCAAAACCTGATACTGGCATTTATTTTTATGTGTATCGTTTCTGCATTATTCCTGAAAGACAAAAAATCTCCGCTGATCATGGGAATCAGTATGTTCGTTTCACTCATCATCAGTTTTTCATTCTTTTATCTTTTCCATATTTCCTTGAATGTAGTTTCCCTTACCGGATTAATTCTGGCTTTGGGGATGATGATTGATAACTCCATCATTGTTACCGACAATATCGGCCAATACAGGATCAAAGGATTATCCATTGATGATTCGTGTATTAAGGGAACAAATGAAGTTATCGCCCCCATGTTAAGTTCTGCCCTCACTACTATCTCAGTATTCCTTCCCCTTATATTTTTAAGCGGAATTGCCGGCGCTATCTTTTTTGATCAGGCATTTTCAGTTACTATTGGTCTGTTAGTTTCTTATATCACCGGTATTTTACTTTTACCGGTACTATACAAACTTATTTTTTCCGTTAAAATAAAAAGTTTCAGAAAAAAATCTAAGACTGATAATGATATAACCCCTATAAATCATGAAAAGAAAAAAGAACAAAAAGAGGAAAAAATAAGTTTAGCAGAACGAATTTACAACCGGGGAATCAACTGGGTATTTGCGCATAAAATACTAACAATTATATTGTCCGTCTGTATATTTCCACTGTGTCTGTACCTGTTTTACCTGATCCCGAAAGAAAAAATGCCACATATCAATCAAAATGAATTGTTAACCCAAATCGAATGGAACGAAAATATCCACGTGGAAGAAAATTTACAACGAAGCATGGATCTTTTACAGGCAATTCAACCACACACGATTGAACAATCCGGACTTATCGGTCAACAGCAATTTCTTTTGAACAGAGACCGGGAACAAACTTCTACCGAAACAGAAATGTATATCAAAACGACTTCTTCAGACGATATTCCTGCGCTGAAAAGAAAAATAGAAGAATATTTCCGGATACACCAACCACAGGCATTGTTTACATTCAACCCAACCGGAACTGTTTTTGAAAAAATATTTTCAACCGGAGATCCGGATCTTGTAGTTGAGTATTATACTAAAAATAAAAGTAAATCTCCCGAACCGGAAAGCATCAGACAACTGGAAATAGATGCATACAGGGAAACCGGAGAAAAACCTCTGGGAATTTCTTTCCAGAAACAATTAAACCTGCATATAGACAGAGAAAAACTATTGCTTTATCAGGTGTCGTATGATGTGGTTTACAGAGCATTACGAAGTTCTTTTAAAGAAAATAAATTTGCCACCCTTCGCTCTTATCAACAGTACTTACCTATTGTATTGGGAGATGAAGAAAAAACAGTCAGGGAAGTAATAGAAAACACATTGATTGAAGTCTCTTCTAATCCGGATAATACAAAAAACAAACTTCCTCTCAGTGTATTTGTAACGATCACTCCTTCAGAAGATCTGAAAACCGTTATTGCCGGAAAATCGGGAGAATATATTCCCCTGGAATTTTACAGGACAGAGCAACCGGAAAAAATAATACAATCATTCAAAAAATTATCTGCAAATGATACTGATTGGGAAACTGACTTTTCAGGAAATTACTTCTCCAACAAAAAAATGATCGGAGAATTAATGATTATCCTGCTCATTTCCATTCTGTTGATGTATTTCATCTTGTCGGCTCAATTTGAAAGTTTCGTACAACCTCTGATCGTTTTATTGGAAATACCGATTGATATTGCAGCTGCTTTAGGCTTACTGATTATCACAGGGCACAGCCTGAATCTGATGTCCTCCATTGGCATTGTAGTTACTTGTGGGGTTATCATCAATGACTCCATTTTAAAGGTAGATATACTGAATCAGTTAAGAAAATCAGGGATGCCGTTAATGGAGGCCATACATGAAGCCGGCAAAAGAAGATTAAAGGCGATCCTGATGACCAGCTTTACATCTGTGGTTTGTATGTTGCCCCTATTATTCACCAGCGACCTGGGATCTGAATTGGAAAAACCTCTGGCTATCGCCATGATTGGGGGGATGGTTATTGGTACGGTAGTCAGTCTATTTGTTGTTCCTTTAGCCTATTGGAGTATTTACAAAAGCAAAAACGATGTAAAACCCACCATAGAAACGGATTGACAGCTATCTCCTTTAATTGAAAACATAAAATGAAAAATATACATATGAAAAATATAGTCGAGAAGAAAGAGACGGATATCAATCCGTCTCTACAGAGACAAAAAACAACAATGTTTTGTATCATGATGCTTGTATGCTGCTTTGTTATACAACCAACAGCCAAAGCTCAAAAAACATTTACATTACAGGAAACCATAGAAATAGCGACCGATAGTTCCCTTCAGGCATTCAGCGCTCAAAATTCATATCTTGCCAGATACTGGGAGTATAAAGCATACAAAGCAGCGAGACTACCATCGTTAAATTTGGAAATGACCCCTATTCGTTACAACAGAGATTTTGTAAGCAGGTATAACTCGGAAGCAAATATTGACGTCTATCGACAACAACAGTCCCTACATTCCTATGGTAATTTGTCCATCAAACAAAATGTGGATTTAACCGGAGGAACATTTTTTATAGATTCTGATCTCGGATATATGAAAAACTTCGGAGATTCAATCTATGCACAATTTTCATCTGTTCCTATCCGTATAGGTTATTCACAAAGCCTGTTCGGTTTTAACAGTTTCAAATGGGAAAAAAAGATTGAGCCCCTCAAATATGAAAAAGCCAAAAAGAAATTGATATTTGATGTGGAACAGATTTCAGAATATGCTTCTCAATATTTCTTTAATTTAGCCATGGCACAAACAGAGTACAACATAGCCAAAGACAATGTTGCATCCAGTGATACTTTATATAGAATCGGAACAGAAAGACAAAAAATTGCTTCTATCTCCCAAGCCGACTTGCTGACTCTGAAATTAGATGCTATCAATGCCATAAACTCATTAAAAAATGCAGAAATCAGTCTGAAAAGAGCCATGTTCAGTTTCGTTTCATTTCTGAATATAGACAAAGAAACTATTGTTCATCTGCAATTGCCTGACAAACCTAAACGTATTGATATATCTACCGACATGGCTTTATATTACTCCCGGGAGAATAATCCGGATTTTCTGTCAAACAAGCAAGAACTCCTGGAAGCTGAACGGGAAGTGGAACGTACCAAAAAAAGTTCCAATTTTGAAGCCAGTATCAGTGCCAGTATTGGTTTCAACCAGGTAGCATCCGATTTAACCGGAGCTTATAAAAACCCATTACAGCAAGACATTATAAGTGTAGGAGTAAAAATTCCTTTAGTCGATTGGGGTGTCAGGAAAGGAAAAGCAAACATGGCTAAAAACAACCTGAATGTCACCAAAATATCCATTCAACAAGATGAACTTTCATTGGAAGAAGATGTAATCATGACCGTCAATGATTTCAATGTACAACAAGACCTGATCAGCAGTGCAGAAGAAGCGCTTTCTTTAGCTGTATTAGCTTACGAAACCACTAAACAGCGTTTCATGATCGGCAAGGCAGACATCAATAGCCTGACCTTATCGCTCAACCGACAGAAAGATGCACAAAACAATTACATCTCCGCATTAAAAAATTATTGGATGAGCTACTACAAAATAAGAAAACTAACGCTATTCGACTTCGAAAAACAAGAATCCCTATCTTCCATATTTGATAGGAATTCAAAATTTTGAATTCTGAATTTTGAATGTTTAATTCCTAATTCGTAATTATTGACTGTCAATTGTAATGAAAAAGTCTCCCTCCCACTTCTCAATCATCCTCTCATTCACCTGCCTGATGTTGGTCGGTCTCGCTCTCATTCCTCTTTTGTCGGTGAAACTATCTCCTTCACAGGCAATGCCACAGATCAATGTCTGGTTCTCCCTGCCCGGTAATGCAGCCAGGGTGGTAGAAATGGAAGCTACGTCAAAATTAGAGGCTATGTTGGGACGGATCAAAGGAGTGGAAAGTATCTGGTCTACCTCTGGTAATGGATGGGGAAGTGTGAATGTAAGGCTCAACAAATATACCGATATTGACATTGCCCGGTTCGAAGCATCCACCATTATCCGGCAAACGTGGCCTTCATTACCACAGGGAACGAGTTATCCATCCATATCAATAAATCGTTCTGATAATGAATCCAATGGTCCCTTTTTAAGTTACACAGTCAATGCTCCGGTCAATCCGGTAGTTATCAAACAATTTGCCGAAAACCAAATCAAAACAAAACTATCCGGTATCGAAGGTATCAATAAAATAGAAGTAAGCGGAGCCATGCCTATGGAATGGAGATTAACATATGATGATACCCAACTTATACAAACCGGCATTTCGGCATATGATATCCAGACTGCCATCAACCAATACCTGAAACGTGATTTCTGGGGAACCGTTTCCATAGAAGATACTGAAGGAAAAAAACAATGGATTCGCATTGCTGTACAACCCAAAACAGAAAAAAATCAATCACCTGACTTATCAAAGATTGCTGTAAAAAACATCAATGGTAAAATCATTGCGTTGAATGAAATAGCAAACCTCTCCCATCTCGAACAACAAGCACAAAGATATTACCGGATCAATGGCCTGAATTCCATTTACTTATCAATTACTGCGGATGAAAATGCCAATCAATTGGAACTCAGCAAAAAAATACGAAATGAATTGGAATTAATGAAAAGCATTTTTCCTTCCGGTTACGAAATTCATACAGGATATGATGCCACCGAATATATACGGGACGAGATGGAGAAGATTTACTTCCGGACAGGATTGACCCTGCTGATTCTTCTGCTTTTTATTCTGATCACTTACAGAAGTTTCAAATATCTGCTTCTTGTGATATTTACTTTACTTGCAAATATCTCCATAGCTGTTATCTTTTACTATTTCCTCAAGCTCGAAATGCAACTCTATTCACTGGCAGGTATCACGATATCATTGACTCTGGTTATCGACAACACCATTATTATGTCTGATCAGATCCTCCGGAGAAAAAATATGAATGCATTTTTGCCTGTTTTCACGGCCACAGCTACCACCATTGCTTCTTTAGTCATTATCTTCTTCTTAGACGAAGAAATACGCTTAAACCTGCAGGATTTCGCTTATGTCATCATTATTAACCTGACAGTTTCTCTGTTCATTGCTTTATTTTTGGTTCCTGCCCTGATGAGTAAACTGAAAATGGGAAAAAGAAAAGAAAAAAAATACACACACAAATACCTGAAATACAGAAACTTTATACTATTCCGACACATACCTTCTCCCAAACGTTTCAATATATATTTCATGAGGTTTTACGGAAGGTTCTGTCAGCTGGTTTGGAAATTCAGGGTTCTCGCAATCATTTTAATCATCATTTCCTTTGGCCTGCCGGTGTTTTTACTGCCTGATAAAATCGAAAAAGACAATCAATGGGCAACATGGTACAATGATTCTTTCGGATCAAATACATATAAAGAAAAGATCAAACCGCATGTCGATGTAATTCTTGGAGGAACACTCAGATTATTTATACAAAAAGTATATGAAGGCTCTTATTTTACCAACCGGGAAGAAACCTCATTACATGTGACTGCAACATTACCCAACGGAGCAACCATCGAACAAATGAATCATCTGATACAACGGATGGAAAGTTATATCAGACAGTTTCAGGAAGTAAAACAATTCCAGACATCAATTGACAATGCCCGGAGAGCAAGTATCAATATTCGGTTCACCAAAGAAAACCAGAAAAACAGTTTTCCTTATTACCTGAAATCAAACCTTATCTCCCAGTCTCTGCAATTAGGAGGCGGAAGTTGGGGTGTATACGGATTAGGAGATGGTTTTAATAATGATGTAAGAGAAAATGCCGGTTCATACCGTGTCAAAATGTATGGATTCAACTATGACGAACTATATGAACAAGCCGAAAATTTCAAAGCAAAATTGATGAATCATCGCCGCATTAAAGAAGTAAGTATTAATTCAGATTTTAGTTGGTATAAAGACGATTATAAAGAGTTTACATTCAAAACAAACAAAGAAAAATTAGCAGAAAACAATATCCTTCCCACAGATTTATTTGCATCCTTAAGTCAAACTTTCGGCCAAAATATCTATGCAGGAGAAATACCGGGAGAATATGGCATGGAGCGTATTGTCTTGCAATCTCAACAATCAAAAACATATGATATCTGGAAATTACAGGAAATACCGGTATCTAATAAAGAAAAATCATATAAAATTTCATCCTTAGCTGAAATTGAAAAAACAGATGCTCCCCAAAATATAACCAAAGAAAATCAGCAATACCGACTTTGTTTACAATATGAATATATCGGTTCATATGAACAAGGAAAAAAAATACTGGAAAGATCCATTTCCGAATTCAAAGAAATTTTGCCCTTAGGATATAGTATTGAAAATGACGAGCGGCAATGGGGATGGAATAAGGACAACAACAAACAATACTTATTGCTGCTACTCATTTTTGTCATCATATATTTTACATGCTGCATTTTATTCAACTCTTTCAAACAACCTTTCTATGTAATTTTTGTCATTCCGATTTCTTTCATAGGAATCTTCCTGACATTCTATTTATTCAAATTAAATTTTGACCAGGGAGGATTCGCCTCTTTCATATTACTTTGCGGAACTGCTGTAAATGCCAATATTTACATCCTAAATGAATACAACCATATCCGGAACAACAGGAAACTATCCCCTCTCAAAGCCTATGTCAAAGCATGGACAAACAAAATCAGTCCTATTTTCCTCACAGTTATTTCAACCATCCTGGGTTTTATACCTTTTCTGGTAGGAGAATATAAAGAAGCTTTCTGGTATCCTTTGGCTGCCGGAACAATTGGAGGAATGATCATTTCATTGTTGGGTACATTCTGCTTTTTACCCCTATTTATGGGAGTTGGAAGGAAGAGAAAAAAATAAGAATTACTTTCTTTTAGATTTATTTGTTTCTACCGAATTCTTTGTCTAATTTTGCGCCCTGAATGATCAAATAATCTCTTATTTCACAAAAAATTATGGCCTGGTTGAATGACCTTTTCTGGGGCGAAGGAATAGCCCATACTGTATTATTGTTCGCATTCGTAATTGCAATGGGAATTATCCTTGGTAAGATCAAAGTGTTTGGTATCTCTTTGGGTATCACATTTGTGCTCTTTGTCGGAATTTTAGTCGGCCATTTTGGTTTTCGTGTAAACCATGAGATTCTTCATTTCATGAAAGAATTCGGATTGATCCTATTCGTCTACTCAGTAGGTTTGCAGGTAGGTCCGGGATTTTTCTCCTCTTTCAAAAAAGGGGGTATCAAATTAAATATGTTGGCAAGCGGAATTGTATTCCTGGGTATCATTACCACTGTTACCATTCATTTTATTACCGGATTGCCGATTTCCACCATGGTAGGTATCCTTTCCGGAGCAGTAACCAACACACCAGGATTAGGAGCTGCACAAGAGGCCTACAGAGATATGAATGGAGCACAAGATCCAACCATTGCTTTAGGTTATGCCGTAGCTTATCCTCTTGGAGTTGTCGGAATCATTCTTTCTATGATTTTTTTGCGTGGGGTTTTCCGTATCAAACCTGAAGCGGAGTCAGAAGATTTGCAAAATAAAAATGCAGAAAAAACAGCATCCATGAAAACCTTATCGCTGGTCGTAAAAAATCCGGCCATTGCAGGTAAACCTATTGCTGAAATTGCCGGACTGATAGACCGCAAGTTTATCTTTTCCCGTGTTTGCCACTCTCCCGGAGAACAAATAGAAATTGCTTCTTCCAATACAATATTGAACCAAAATGATAAAATTTTTATTGTTACCACCATACAAGATGCAAAAGCTGTTACCGCATTCATTGGAGAAGAAATTGCCATGGATGAATTAGATTGGAATAAATTAGATAACCAATTGATATCCAGAAGATTCATGATTTCCAAATCTGAGCTGAACGGCAAAACGATCGGACAACTTAAATTACGCAATACATTCGGAGTAAATATCACCCGGGTGAACCGTTCGGGTATTGACCTGATTGCACAACCCAACCTGCAATTGCAAATGGGAGACCGCGTAACAGTAGTCGGTACCGAAGTAGCAGTAAAAAATGTAGAACCTGTTCTCGGAAATAAAATGAAAAGGCTCAACGAACCGAACCTCGTTCCTATTTTCATTGGTATTTTCTTAGGAGTATTATTAGGAAGTATACCTTTCTCCTTCCCAGGCATTCCACAACCCGTTAAGTTGGGTTTGGCAGGAGGTCCGCTAATCGTTGCGATCCTGATCAGTGTATTCGGTCCGAAATACAAATTAGTCACTTATACCACCATGAGCGCCAACCTGATGCTGCGAGAAATAGGTATCTGCCTGTTCCTAGCCTGTGTTGGTATTGGAGCTGGTGAGGGATTTGTTGATACGATTGTAAATAATAACGGTCTGACATGGGTCGGATTCGGATTTATCATCACTACTTTACCCCTGCTGATCATCGGATTTATTGGTCGCAGGATATATAAATTAAACTTTTTCACCCTGATGGGATTGATGGCAGGAAGTATGACAGATCCCCCCGCATTGGCATATGCCAACGCCAATGCAGGAAATGATGCCCCAGCCATCAGCTATGCCTCTGTGTATCCCTTAACTATGTTTTTAAGGGTACTTTCTGCCCAATTATTGATCCTGATATTTGCATAAATAAGATCCCTTTGTTATCTTTGTCACATGCAAAATATCTTCAATCTTCTGGCATATTTACTAACAAAGCATGATTGTGTTATCATTCCGGGCTTTGGAGGTTTTGTAGTGCATTATGAGTCTGCTCATTGTGCTGCAGCCGAAGGTTTTTTTGCTCCGCCGACCAACACGATCGGATTGAATACAGATTTATACCACAACGACGGATTGCTGGTAAATTCTCTGATGCGCATAGAAAAATCAGACTATAAGACAGCGCATCTCAAAGTCCTGCAATTCGTAGAAGATATCAAAAACACATTAGATACAACCGGAAAGGTACATATGCCGGAAATCGGAGATATCACTGTTTCCGGAGAAGGAAAATACCTTTTTACCCCCGGAAAAAATATTTCTGCCAATGCCGGGATATATGGACTTTCGGGTTTTTATCTTCCGATGCTCAATCAACTGGAAACATATTCGGAAGAATCTTCCGTTATGAAGAAAAAGGATAAAAATGTAATACTGATTCCTATTCCAAAAAGCTTCATTAAAACAGTTGCCAGTGCCGCAGCTATCATTCTGGCTGTATTAATGATTTCATCTCCTATTGATAACAGTAAAATTCCTACACAATATGCGGGTATTATAGATCATAATGTTTCAGCACCACAAACACAGGTAAATAATCATAATAATGCGATTGTAAACCTTTTGAGACAAAATGAAAAAATACCTGTTGCACAACCTGAAGTAAAAGGACAGGAGAAACAACCGGAAACTATCATTACTCCTGCTGTAGTAAAAGAAGTTGAAGCACCTTCTCCTCCTTCAACACTCAATACAAATACCTCTACAAGAAGTTATTATATTATAGTTAGCAGTTCAGAAAGCAGAAGAATGGCAGAAAAATTACTTCCTGAGATTCGTTCCGAACTGACGACTAAAGCCGAAATTCTCGAAAAACAGGATTTATTCCGTATTTACATCGCAAAATATTCTGATAAGAAAGAAGCTGAATCTTTCTTAGCTCAATTTAGGAGTACGCATCCAAAATATGAATCTGCGTGGTTGTTATCTGTAAAATAACAAGACATAAGTAAAAAATCAGGATCAATAAAAATGTCATTAATGCTAAATAATCTGTATATCAGAATTGAAAATAAATAAACGGCTGTATTTCAGAAGATTTCACCTGTATCACAATCACTATCACAACAACAATTGCAATCGCTTTTATTAATAAAGGCATTGAAGTAACATATTCCTGGCAGGCCTTTTCCCATTTATCAGGAGCAAAATGCAATAAAAATCCGAGCCCCATCAACGCAAATACGCCTGTATACCCAGCCACAAGTCCCGTGAACAATTCCGGATGAAAGGAAGTAATTATCTGTTTCATCATATCAATAGCAGAGTGAAATGAATCTGCGCGGAAAAATATCCATCCGAAACATACTATATGGAAAGTAAAAATAATACCCAATACCCGCGAAAAGAGTTTCATCTTCTCTCCTGTTGATTTCATTGAAGGAAAAACAGCCATAAAAAACTTATGAACAGCCAAAGCTATACCATGTAGAGCGCCCCAACAGATAAATCTCAGGGAAGCTCCATGCCACAAACCGCCAAGCAACATTGTAATGAAAAGATTCAGATAAGTCCTCCATTTCCCTTTCCGGTTACCGCCCAGAGAAATATACAAATAATCTTTCAACCATGAAGACAATGATATATGCCAACGACGCCAGAATTCCGTAATTGTTGCAGATTTATAAGGAGAATCAAAATTCACATTGAAATGAAATCCCAATAACAATGCAATGCCTATCGCCATATCGGAATACCCTGAAAAATCGCAATAAATCTGGAGCGCATAACCATAAATTCCAAATAAATTTTCAATTCCACTATATAAAGTAGGATTATCGAAAATCCTGTCTACAAAATTAACACTGATATAATCTGAAATAACAGCCTTTTTAAACAAACCCGTTACAATCAGAAATACGCCTCTTCCAAACATCTCTTTACTCACCCATAAAGGTCTATTTATCTGAGGAACAAAATCTTTCGCCCGAACAATTGGTCCGGCCACCAACTGTGGAAAAAAAGATACATAAAAAGCATAATCCGTAAATTTAGACAAAGGTTTAAGTTGCCCGCGATAGACATCTATCGAATAACTCAATGATTGAAACGTAAAAAATGAAATTCCTACCGGAAGAAAAATATGTAAAGGATCAAACGGATGTTTACTTAAATCACAAATAATCTCATAGAAAAAATTGGTATATTTGAAATAAACCAATAAACCAAGGTTGCCTAACAAACTCAGAAAAACCAAAAATTTTCGTTTATTTTTACCTGGCGTCTGATAAATTTTATGAGCTAATAAAAAATCCATCAAAGAGACGAAAAACAAAAATACAAAATAAACCCCACTTGATTTATAATAAAAATAATATGAAAAAAGAAGTACATATAAAATACGCCATTTATCTGCTCGTTTCAACAAAACATATATCAATGAAAATGCAAAAAACAAAAACAGGAAACGGCCACGACTAAAAATGAATGGAGCTTGAGGGTCATAGACAAATAATGACTTTATCTTTTCGAGGTCAAAACAAGCATTCATTGATTGATATAATTTACATATGAATTATAAATTGCCTGAAACAACAACTCTCCCTGATAAGCATATCCGGATGCCGTAAAATGAATGCCATCCCGGGCAAATAAAGCATTCTTCGTCCAGGAACGAGCAGAATTTTTTCCGCCGGTAATTTTAAATAAATCCCAATACGGCAAACCATGGTCATTTGCATACATAACGATCGTATTGCGGGCTATTTCTACATTAGGATGAGGAACACGGCTCTTTCTCGATATTCTCCGCCAACTCTCCACAGGGGTTGTCAACAATATAACAGCCTGAGGAGAAGATGCTTTCAGTTGTTGGACAAGTTCATCTATCTTAGTATAAAAATCAGCGCTTGAAAAACGTTTATCGTAAGCTTCATTAGTCCCCATAGATATGATAAAAAGATCAGAATGAAGACTTCCTGTTTGTTCTGCAAACAATTTTTCTCCGGCATAGTCCGAATAATGCGCTCCATTGATACCTATAGCATTATATAAAATTCCGGGTTTTCCATTCCTCAATTGCACTCCGTAAAATGAAATTTCTTTTTTATCAGGAGATGAAAATTTCAAATCAATATAGCTTTGTGGTTGTTTCAGCACAAACCTCTCCTGATACCTGGCATTACTTTTCCGGCATTCAATCAATGATGTATCCAGAATGGAAACCGAAGATGTTTCTGTGTCATAATAAACAATCAGATCATCAAACACAGTACCTGTTGCAGAAGTGTCTTCCATATTCATAATTGAAATATTCCCAATGGAATCGTTTATTTGCAGCACCAAACCTGTCAGACCAAAAGGAATATGACCAGGTTTAATGCAACGAATGACATTCCAGGATTGAGGCGATGTAATCCGGTAGTTCCTCGGTTCATTCGTACCTGCCAACTTCAGAGGAGCAATCAGTCCGCGACCTGCATTACCAAAATACGTTTGAAAAAGTCGCCGGATCACAGCAGTCTCAAAATCAGCCTGAATATGTGAATCTCCAATATGTGTAATACTCACTGTATATTCAGCATTTTTTTTCAACCCTCTCAATAAATCAAAAAAAGGTACAAGAGTAGTATCCCCGGCGATCATATTTTTTTCACTGCGAGGAAAGGAATATGCACGTTCCATCTGATAATATGGCTCCTTTTTTTCTTTTTGTACAACAACAGCCCATGTAGTCACACAACAAAGCAACAAAGCCAAACAAATACTACTTTTCCAATAATTTCTGATATGCCGTTTTTTTATCATAGCGTTCTTTTTCATACATCATTGTTTCATAAAGTAAACTACCTAAATATTCACCTCCGGAAAAAGTCAGATGCGTATAATCCTTATTGGCTTTTGGAGGTTTTGCATTAACAAAATCAACCATACTATTTTCCCCACCCATAGCCTCATATAAATTCCAGAAAACAATACCAGTTTCGGCACAAATAGATTTTTGTACTTCATTCATTGCATGTACTCCCGGCATTGTCTGGTAAGTCCCGTTCTTCCTCATACTCCTGTCAGGTATTCCAATCATCAGGAAAGAAGTTTCCGGAAAACAAGATTGAAAATATTGAATCGTTTCAATCATATTTTTCTTGAAATTGCTATACTTTGTTTTATTCGCTTCCATCACATTTAAGCCATACTGAAAAATAAGCAGATCATAATGAGTCAAACGATTGAAAGCTTCCAATTTTTTTTGAGAAATAGATTTCAACACAAAACCTGCGCTTCCCCTCATGGCAAAATTATCAACCAAAACACCTGTAGTATCTTCCAAAGAGACACCATACACAACCAAACGGTTATCAAAAGGGAAAGAGAGAGAAATATTGCCACATTTTTCATTAATATCCATACGTTGTAATTCTTCGGATGGAGTGAGAATCACCTGTTTCTGTTCTCCCTTGTTTATCTTATAGAACATGCTCACTTCTCCTGCCGGTAATGAATAAAACACACTTACCCTTTTACAGGTATCCAATCCTATATTCCGGTTTACTCCGGCATAATATACCCAGGAATTTCCAGAAGGCACAAAAGCTTCTCCGCTAATACCCAGCATATCTGCCCTGCAATTATTTATCAAAGAATAACTGTTCCACCCTCCATAACTATGGATAACTGTTCTCCGGAAACCAGCGGTCGTAGAAGTCAACGGCATCATCCCTACCCCACATCCGCCTAATTTAGATTGAAACTCTGCCCGCAAATCTCCACTGAAAATATCTCCCTCTGTAAAAGAATCACTGAAGAAAGCAATCCGGACAGGACGATTCAAAGAATCCAAAGCGCCTAACGCCTTGTAAAAAGCATCTAAACCTGTTTGTTCGGGAGAAAAATCATCAAAACAGGTTAATCCCGTACGACAAGTATCCAACCGGGGTGGTTCCGGTACGAGAACAAGCGAATCAACACTTTCATCCGGATCATATGAACGAATATCCGACAGGATATCCATTTCCCGCAAATTATATTTTTCAAGCCATGCATCAGGGATATAATTCAGGGAAAGCATTAGTAAAATAACTAATCCTGTCAAAAAGAAAACTTTAGGGAGGTAATTTTGAGGTTTTTGAGGCATTTTGTTAATATTTTTTCTTCAAAATACCCTGATCATAATCTTCTTTTCCAACCAATCGTTTAGCTGGTCGTTTGTATTCCCTCGAAAAGAGACTGAATTCAGGCTTATAATCTTTATATCTCAATCCTGCCAATGTGGATAATCCAAATATTAAATCTTCCGTACTATACGGACGGGAAGTATTGATTTCAATATTTGTTTCTTCTTGCTTATATTTATCCGAACGCCATAAAATAAACGGAATTTCACACTGTCCGGCATATACATTACTCATATGATGTCCACTGGCATTGCGTACATCATAAACCTCTTCTCCATGATCTGAGAAAAACAAAACAAAAGAAGATTGGTCCAATGCTTTTACCTGATGAATGATATCACTTACAATATAATCGGTATATCTGACAGAATTATCATAATCATCGATTGTTTGCTTCATTTCATCATTCAGAAACGGTTTGTACGGAATAGAATCAGTTCTGTAATCAAAATATTTGAATTCATCCGGATAACGGGCACTATATAAATGATGACTGCCCATCAGATGCACAAAAATTATTTTGCGTTTGTAAGGATCCTGTAAAATAGACTCAATAACAGGCAAAACGATCTCATCATCCTGTTGGGCGATTCTCAAGTCATATACATGATTTGCTTCAGCAGCAATCACCCCATAACTCCCACCCCACTTACTTAAAAATTCCTGATTACTAACCCAGTAAGTTTCAAACCCTGCCGACTCAAACAATTCTATGACCGATGGTTTTTCCGTATAATATTTAGGATGTTTATGGTCTGCAAAGGTCAAAACTTTTTTCAGGACACCAATGGTATGGGTATCCGGAGCAATCACATCCGAATATACATCCAATTCGTTTTTGATTTGATCTAACTCCGGAGTTGTTTCTCTCTGATAACCATATATATGCATATGATTACGAGTCAGAGATTCTCCGATAATCACAACAAAAACCTGATTCGGATCAGATAATGTACAGGAAGTTTTAATAGGACTTGCTTTTCTAAGCTTTACTTCCTCTTTCACTTTTCTACTTTCAAGTATATATTTTACCCCACTCACATAATAATCAAATGTACTGACTCCCGTAGTCAAATACTGGAAAGAAAAAACAGAGACAATAATCAGGATGCAGGTAGTAAAATATGCTGTATATTTTTTAACAGAAAGGGCTCGTGTAGAACCTGATTTACAAAGTAAAAATATTCCCCCTACAATATATACAAATGCCATCACATACATGGGCCAGGAAATAAATTGTTCGAAATACTCTTCCGACTCTGTCATATTACTTCCATACAGTACCCAAAACATATCCCGGTGCATATATGTTTCCGACATATACAAGTAAGACCACACCACTGTATTCGGCACCAGAGATAAAATAAAAAATATACACAGGAAGATTTTCTCCGCCTTATTTTTCAGAAAAAAACTAATACTGGTTGATGCCAGATAAACAAAGAAACAGGTAATAATAGCAGCAACTTTTACATGAGTAGTCAGGTTATCTGCCCAAAAGAAAAAACAAGGATTAAAAAATGTAATCAGGAAGCAGAGGAGAAAGTTCCACTTTTTTTCTATAATAATATCCTTACTATGCATTGTTTTCAAATTTATTAAAAACAGGGTATACTATAAAAAAACAATATACCCTGTTCTTTTTAGGATCAGTCTTCTTTTATTTCAAGTTCTTCAGTCATATCGAACTCATTCTTGTCTGAGTCAAAAAACTTATACTCTAAAAGTGCAAGACTTTGATTCGGAATGATTTTCATTCCCATTGAATACCTGAATTTCCATTTCCATTTCAGGGAAAATAGTCCTTCATTAATAAACGCTGCCACGTATGGGTGCACGTGCAGACTAAATTTCTTCACTTTAATTTGTCTTACCACATTACTGATTTTATCTTCCAAAGTATCAGTAAAAAGGATGGAAGGTCTCATAGTACCCTTCCCATTACATACCGGGCATACCTCCGATGTGGAAATATCCATAGCCGGTCTAACCCGTTGACGGGTAATTTGCATCAGGCCAAATTTACTCAAAGGCAGGATATTGTGCCTGGCTCTGTCTAAAGCCATTGCATCCCGCATGTGATCTACCAGTTTTTGCCGGTTTTCATTTTCATGCATGTCAATGAAATCCACAACAATGATTCCTCCCATATCCCGGAGTCTCAATTGGCGGGCTATTTCAGTAGCAGCGGCCAGATTCACATCGATCGCAGTATTTTCCTGCGCTGTACTTGATTTAGATCTGTTTCCGCTATTTACATCAATCACATGCATAGCTTCCGTGTGTTCGATAATCAGATAAGCCCCGCTTTTAAATGTAACAGTTTTTCCAAAAGAAGATTTAATTTGTTTGGTTATTCCGAATTTATCAAAAATGGGTACTTCTCCGGAATAAAACTCCACAACATCTTCCCGCTCGGGCGCTATCAATTTCACATAATCACGGACCTCATTGCAAACATGCTGGTCATTTACATAAATGTGTTGAAAAGAAGGGTTAAAAATGTCCCTTAACACAGCAACAGTTCTGCCGGTTTCTTCAAAAACAAGTGACGGAGCCTTGGCTTTCAATAATTTAACCATGTTGTCATCCCATCTTTTGACGAGCGTTTTCATCTCCGTATCCAATTCCGCCACCCTTTTTCCTTCAGCTGATGTTCTTACGATAACACCAAAGTTTTTAGGCTTGATACTTAATAGCAACTGTTTGAGTCTGGCACGTTCTTCTGCCGACTTAATTTTCTGTGAAACAGAAACCTTTTCTCCAAAAGGAATGATCACAATATATCTCCCGGCAAAAGAAATCTCGGAAGTAAGTCGTGGTCCTTTAGTAGAAATCGGTTCTTTGGCAATCTGCACTAAAACTTCCTCTCCTTGTTTGAGTACGTCAACAATGGTACCCTCCTTGTTCGTTTCCGGAAGTCTCTGAAATTTGGTGATAGTCGGAAGTTTTTTACGTTCTGAATCAACCGAATGTAGAAACTTTTGTAATGAATTAAAATTAGGACCTAAGTCCTGGTAGTGAAGAAAAGCATCTTTTTTATGCCCCACATCAACGAATGCAGCGTTCAAACCCGGCATCAGTTTTTTTACTCTGCCGAGGTAAATATCGCCAACAGCATATGATAAATTGCGCGCTTCTTTCTGAACCTCTACGAGGCTTTTATCTTCAAGCACTGCAATAGATATTTCTTTTGGCTGGACATCTACTACTAACTCGCTTTCCACGATGATGTTAATTTTAAAAAATAAATGATTAATAACTAGTGTTTTTAAACAACAAGAACAAACTTAAAAGAAGGTTATTAAGTTTGTTCTTATTATTGAAATAGACTTTTACTTTTTCTTTTTATGTCTATTTTTCCTAAGTCTTTTTTTACGCTTGTGCGTAGACATCTTATGCCTTTTTCTTTTTTTTCCGCTTGGCATTTTTTCCTACTTTAATGTTAATACTATTGAATTATTATTTAAGATTATTTTTCAATTCATCTGCAAATTGTTGCGAAGGCTTGAATGTAGGAACAAAACGCTCCGGAATAATAATAGTAGTGTCATTCTGAATGTCACGAGCAGCTTTGGCAGCTCTCTTTTTTACAACGAAAGAACCAAAACCACGGAGATACACATTATTTCCTTTTTTCATAGAACCCATTACGGTTTCCATAAACGCCTCTACGGTACTAAGAACTGTAGCTTTATCAACACCGGTACTTTTTGCAATCTCACTAACAATATCTGCTTTTGTCATGATAAAAAAATATTTAATATGATACAATTTTGTTTTTTCGGATTGCAAATATACTACTTTTATTCATTACCTAAAAAGAAAATCGAATCATTTTTCAAAAAAACATACTTTATTGTGTAAGTTTGCATCCTAAAACATAGTTATTTATATGATTCCAGCAGAAAACGCCCCAAATTTGTTCAGCAAGAAGCTGATAAACTGGTATGAAAACAACAAAAGGGATTTACCCTGGAGAGGAACTACCGATCCCTATAAAATATGGTTATCTGAAATTATTCTACAACAAACGCGGGTTGTTCAGGGAATGGATTATTTCCTGAGAATGATAGAACGCTTTCCTGATGTAACAGCATTAGCATCGGCTGATGAAGATGAGGTATTAAAATACTGGCAGGGACTGGGATATTACTCAAGGGCAAGAAATTTACATGCAGCAGCCCAAAGTGTAGTCAAAGATTTCGGAGGAAAAATGCCTGGCAAATATTTCCAGTTATTAAAATTGAAAGGAATCGGTGATTATACTGCTGCAGCTATCTCTTCTTTTTCTGAAAATGCCCCCTACCCGGTTGTAGATGGTAATGTTTTTCGTTTTCTCTCCCGCTATTTAGGGATTAAAGAGCCTATTGATACCGGGAAAGGAAAAAAACTATTTACTGAAGTTGCAGAAAATCTGATGGATAAGAAGAAAGCCGGAGTATTTAACCAGGCAATCATGGAATTCGGCGCCTTACAATGTATTCCCGGTTTACCCGATTGTTCGCTTTGCCCCTTTTCTAATGCCTGTATAGCACTTTCCGAACATAAAATCTCAGAATATCCTGTTAAACAAAACAAAGTCAAAGTACAAAACCGGTATTTTCACTATTTTCATGTAATTACCGGATCCTGCACTTATATCCGGAAGAGAAGTCAAAAAGACATCTGGCACAATTTGTATGAATTCCCAATGATAGAAACCGATACTCCGGTAACTTTTGAGGTTTTAAGCCGGCATGAAGCATTCAAAGCACTATTTGGCGACTCAACTGCTTTAGATTTTAAATTGATAGTTTCCAACAAGAAACATGTATTGACACACCGTGTTTTATGGGCTAACTTTTATGAAATCCATTTAAAAGAAACACCCCAATCTTTCCGGAATTTTTTAAAAATCGACGAAAAAGACTGGGGTATTTATGCGGTACACCGCTTGATGGAAAGCTATCTGGAATTATTTTCCAAATAAATTTTATCTCCTTGCTCCCAAAGGAATTGTAAATCCGAATTGTGCATTAACCGCCTTGGATGTTGTCGGTATAAAATCCGAATTAACATGAGGAGGTATATAATCTGTTGCAATAAAGAAATTGATTCCTTTGGATGGTGTCAGATGAACTGCCAGTCCGAATGTATCAAAAGCATTATGTACAAATGAATAAGCCAATGATGTGGCAAACCAGGTACAAGGTCTGTAATTCACAGAGAATGTAAATTCAGACATATTGTAATAACGTCCGAAACGGGTCGAAGAAAGGAATCCGGCAGTCATATTATCTTTCCAGAATTCATATTCCAAACCCACATTCATATTCATACCTAAAGAAGAACGTCTGCTTCTTTCTTTATCTTCTTGTAAATCAACAGCTTTATTAATATCATCCAGAAACTCATCAAAAGCATCTTCCAAACTATTATTGTCTTCGTCATTCAAAGTAAGAGTCGGGTCTATACGCACCTCCGTATCACGAGATTGCAAAGAAACCGAACTATTTTTTGACCAATTGATAAAACCGATATCAGTCAATGCCAAAGAAACTTTCAAACGATCCAGGATATATGCCGGAGCTCCGTCAAGTCCCAAATGATCAGATAAATGAGTCAGGTCATATTCACCACCCAAATCAAAAGCCATTCCAAAACCTGCCAGTTTGAATGACTCATCATAATCAAATCCGTCAAAAACTTCATCACCTTCTTCAGTCGTTTTGTACTTAGCCGATATACCCGGTGCTGAAGCCTGTAATTTCACATGGGATTTGGCGCTCCAGTATTCCGGTCCTCCTGTAAGATTTAATTTTTCTCCATTCAGGTCAAGATTGGCAACACCTAACAATGCTTTCACTTTCAAACCTACATGCAAATAATCATCTAAGAAAGCACGGGAATGACCCACTCCCATTTCAACCATCGCATTGGCCGTCATACTCACCTTTGAGATATCATATTCTACCATATCCTCACTGCTGAAACCTTTTTTCATTAATTCAAACAATGACTTGGGAGCATTAGCATCAGAATGAAATCTCAATCCCAGATCCACATTCCAGAAACCATCTCCGCTATACCATCCGGCAGATAAAAGAGAATAGTTAAAATCTAAGTTTGCATAGTTATTATTTCCCATATTGGATAGAAATTCCGCTGGAGAAACCAGGCTATTCATAAAAATAACCCTTTCCGGCCCTCCTTTATCAAATGTCAGATTATCCAGATTCAGGCTATTGGTACGGACATCCATAAACATATGAGAAAGCAACGGAACACCTACATATCCCTGATCCGGACGAAGCGCCGGGTTCATCAATGATCTGTTTTTGGATGTTTCCATGAAATAAGTTGACTTAGCTACCTGGGAAAATCCGGCAAACGATGATGTAAAAATTATACTTACTACAAGAAGTAAACGAATATTATATATTGATTTCATATTTGTCGTTTTTATCAATTATAAATTAAAATGGATTCCTCCTCCAACTTTTTTAAGTTGCAGGGCCTTGAAAAATACATAATCATCATAAACTAATTGAAAATCATGATTTGCCCCCATCACATAATAAAAAACCATATATTTGGCTGTTTGCATAGCCTCCATGCTATCTTCAGGAAATTTGATTTCAATTTTTGTCGTTTTTGCCCAACTAACCAAATCTATAGGTTCAATATTTACCGTATTACCTTTATACTTACATTCCTGATAATTTTCATCCAAAACAGCAAACGATACTTTGGCATAAATACTGTCACCTCCTAACGGTTCATCTCCGATCTGAATTTTTGCCGAATCTGAAATAAGACTTACAGATCCTCCTCCCGGATAAAAGAAATAATCTATAATGTCCTCATCAAAAATAGCGATGGTATCAGATACTCCCGTCAAAAATACTTTATCTTCCGGAACAGGAATATCTACAATGTCTATTTCCGAAATATCTCCGAAATGTATTGTATCTATTTGGCCTATAGGAACGATAATCCCATTTTGGCTAAACTCACCCTCTTTGTTTATATCGTCGTAACTCTTATCAATGCAAGAATGCATGAAGATTACAACGAATATTACCAACAATCCTGATAATAAACCTAGTTTTTTCATTGTTTGTTTTTGTTTATTTAATAATTGAATAGAAAATATTTTATATTTTATCGCACCCCATTAAGATACAAAAGTATAATAAATGTATATGATTATCAAAAAAATCAAGCACTATTTTTTACAAGATCAATAAATTTTAATTTTTTATTTCCTTTTCACCCAAGAGAAAGAAAAATTTCATTACTTTTGATGCGATATTTTATTAACCAAACTAAATTAAACAAATCATGTCAGTAAACAAAGTAATTTTAATCGGAAATGTGGGCAAAGACCCGGAAGTAAGGTATTTTGACAATGGCGGTGCTGTGGCAAATTTTACGTTAGCAACTACAGAAAGAGGTTATACTGCCTCCAACGGGACAGTAGTCCCCGACCGGACAGATTGGCATAATATCGTACTTTGGAGAGGACTTGCCGAAGTTGCCGAAAAGTACGTAAAAAAAGGATCAAAACTTTACATTGAAGGAAAAATTCGTACGCGTTCTTATGATGATGCTGCCGGAAACAAGCGGTATGTTACCGAAATATATGGCGACAACATGGAGTTATTAGATCGCAAACCTGACGGACAAGCTGGCGCTGCTCCTTTCTCTCAACCGGAAGGATCTTCACAACCGGCAACGCCTAAAGCAGAGACACAGGCGTTTAATCCACCGTTAGGTGATGATGAAACAAAGGATGATTTACCATTCTAAATGAATAAGGGGGCAACTTACAGTTGCCCCTGTATTGTCTAACTAAATTCAAAATATTTTGGACCCTGATTTATACCGGCTCGTTGCCGACATTTACATACTGCCACTTTCCATCGAAGCGGTTCTTTCTTTTATTTTTGCCGCTACTTTATTATTTATATCTGCACTTATTTCTGCCTCTGAAACTGCATTTTTCTCGTTGGAACCGGAAGAAATTGAAATGATAGAAGAAGAAAATACACCTACTGATAATATTATCCGAAAATTATTGGAGAAATCAGATTATCTATTAGCCACATTACTCATATCTAATTGTTTTGCAAATATTTTCGTCATTATATCAGGCACCTACGGACTGAACAAAATATTTGATTTTTCTTCAAATCCTATATCCGGATTTATTATTCAGGCTGTGATACTGATATTTTTATTGTTACTTTTCGGAGAAATACTACCCAAAATTTATGCCCAACAAAATGCATTAAAATATGCCCGGTTTATCTGTAAGCCCTTGAGGTGGCTTAAAAAAATAACTTTTCCTCTGGCAATGCTCCTTGTAAATTCAACCAATCTTATCCATAAATCATCTAAAAAAAAGAAACACGATATTTCTGTCGATGAATTATCTAAAGCGCTGGAACTGACAGGCGGAGAAATCAGAGATGAAAAAGAAATATTAGAAGGAATTATCCAATTTTACGATAAAACCGTAGCACAAATTATGACATCCCGGATAGATATTTCCGCACTGGAAATACATTCCGGTTTCAAACAAGTGATTAACCATGTGATAGAATCCGGATATTCCAGAATCCCTATTTATACAGGAACCTGTGATACAATCAAAGGGGTATTGTATATCAAAGACTTACTTCCATATATAGATAAACCGGAAAGTTTTCGCTGGCAAACCTTGATCAGACCGGCTTTTTTCATTCCGGAAACAAAAAAAATTGATGATTTGCTGGAAGAATTTCGTTCCAATAAAATACATTTAGCTATTGTCGTGGATGAATTCGGAGGCACCTCAGGGATTGTCACTCTGGAAGACATTCTTGAAGAAATTGTTGGAGAAATCAGCGATGAATACGATGAAGATGATTCCAGATTTACAAAATTACCTGATGGCTCTTATATTTTTGAGGCCAAAACGCTACTGACCGATTTCTTCAAGATTACTGGCATTGACAGTAAAGCATTTGAAAAATTTACCGGAGATGTGGAAACCCTGGCCGGATTGATCCTGGAAATCAAAGGAAATTTCCCGGAGAAAATAGAAATTGTATCATTTAAAGACTATTCTTTTCAAATACTGGAAATCAGTAAACGCCGGATCATGAAAGTAAAATTCCTGATCAAAAGGGAAGAATCAATCCATAATCAAGACTGAAATGAAAATTCTGTATAGCCTGCTGACCGGATTATGTATCTTATTGTTTGCCTGTAACAAAAGTTATACGCCCAAGCCCGAAGGATATTTCCGGATAGAAACCGGAGAACACTCATATCAAACGTTTTCATCGGGAAATAAGGGAATATCGTATAGCTTCAATTATGCTATGCAAGCCCGGATACAACAGATATCCAAAGAAAAAAACGCAGACTGGTTTAATATTGTATATCCTCCTTATCAGGCAAAAATTCACTGTAGCTATCTTCGCATACAACCGGAAGATTTTCTTCCGATAGCAGAAGATTGCCGTAATTTCGTCTACCGTCACACCATCAAAGCCGACGATATCACACAACAATATTATGAAAATCCGGAAAAGAAAATATATGGTATTTTATATGACATCAAAGGGGATGTAGCATCCCCCATTCAATTCACTTTAACAGACAGTATCTCCTGGTTTTTTCGAGGCGCCTTATATTTTGATTGTACACCCAATCAAGACTCTTTAGCGCCTGTTCAAAACTTTATTCGTGAAGATGTGATCGAATTAATGAATTCGTTCTCGGTTTATTCCAAATAAGTATATCCATACAAACCGGACCGGTAATTCGACAGGAATTCCCTTCCCTCTTCCACTGAAATGACCCCTTCTTTCATAGAGGAAGTTACCCAGGATTCTACAGTACGCACCAGTTTTTTGGGATTATATTGCACATAATCAAGTACATCTGCAATGGTTTCTCCATCAATAACCTGCTCTATATCATACCCTTTTTCATCCACTGAGATATGTACAGCATTGGTATCTCCGAAAAGGTTATGTAAATCACCCAATATTTCCTGATAAGCTCCTACCAAAAAAACCCCCATATAATAAGGCTCTTTTGATTTCAAAGGATGTACAGGTAAGTGATAAGCGTAATTTTTCGAATTAATAAAATTATCTATTTTTCCGTCCGAATCACATGTAATATCCTGTAATGTAGCTGTTTTTGACGGTTTTTCATCCAAACGTGTCAATGGTACAATCGGAAAAACCTGGTCTATCGCCCATGAATCCGGCAATGACTGAAACAATGAAAAATTACAGAAATATTTATCCGGCAACATTTTAGATATCTTACGCAACTCTTCCGGTGCATGTTTCATTCCGCTTGCCATATGGTAAACCTCACGGGCTATAGACCAATACAAGCGTTCTACCTGCGCCCGTGTAGTCAGATTCAACATACCCAGACTGAACAAATCCAGCGCTTCTTCCCTGATTTGTTGTGCATCATGCCAGGTTTCTATCAGACGGGGATGATTCATTTCATCCCATAATTTATATAAATCCCTTACCAGTTCGTGGGCATCTTCAGGCAGTTCTTCCGCTTCATCCCATTCCGGCAAAGTAGTTGTTTCCAATACTTCAAAAATCAATACTGAATGGTGAGCAGTCAATGAACGTCCGGACTCAGTAATAATATTAGGTTGTGGAATGTTATTTTTGGTACATACATCCACTAAAGTTGATATAGAGTCATTTACATATTCCTGAATGGAATAGTTCATACTACTTTCACTACCTGATGAACGGGTTCCGTCATAGTCTACACCCAATCCTCCGCCAATATCCACAAATTCTACATTATATCCCAGGTTCCGTAATTGTACATAAAACTGAGATGCTTCTCGCAAAGCATTTTTAATACGACGTATTTTGGTAATCTGACTGCCGATATGGAAATGTATCAGTTTGAGGCAATCTTCCATCTTATTTTTTTCGAGGAAATCAAGGGCTTCCAACAATTCACTGGATGAAAGGCCAAACTTACTTACATCTCCTCCCGATTCTTCCCATTTACCGCTACCTGCACTGGCTAATTTGATACGGATACCTATATTCGGACGAATCCTCAGTTTTTTTGACAACTCGGCAATCAATTTCAACTCATTCATCTTCTCTACTACCAGGAAGATACGTTTACCCATCTTTTGAGCCAATAAAGCCAGTTGAATATAATCTTCATCTTTATATCCGTTACAGATAATCAAAGATTCATTACTCGTATTGATGGCTAATACCGCATGCAATTCCGGTTTAGAACCAGCTTCCAGTCCAATGTTGAACTTTTTGCCATGGCTTACGATTTCTTCCACCACCTGGCGCATCTGGTTCACCTTAATCGGATATATAATAAAGTTCTGGGCTGTATAATTATACTCATCTGCCGCTACTTTGAAACAGTTGGATATTTTTTCAATCCTGTTATCCAGGATGTCAGAAAAACGGACCAACAAGGGAGCCGGAACATCCCGCAACACCAGTTCATCCATTAATTCCTTTAAGTCAACTGCAACTCCGTTTTTTTTCGGAGTAACAACAATATGTCCCTTTTCGTTGATTGAAAAATAATCCAACCCCCAACCGTGAATATTGTACAATTCAGCAGAGTCTTCGATACGCCACTTTCTCATTTCAAAATAAGTATTAATTAGATGTTTAGAAAATCGGTGCGAAAATAATAATAAAAACAATAACTTTGCACAAAATATCAAAGAATGAATAAAATGACAGTGGAATATTTTAAAAAACAATCGGAAAGTACCTTTTTCCTGTTGGCAGGTCCTTGTGTAATTGAAGGGGAAAGCATGGCTATGGAGATCGCTGAAAAAATTACAGGTATTACAGAAAAACTTGGAATACCTTATATTTTCAAAGGTTCATTTAAAAAAGCCAACCGTTCCCGGATCGATTCATACACAGGTATCGGTGATGAAAAAGCGCTGAAAATTCTGAAAAAGGTAGGCGAAACATTCAATATTCCTACTGTAACGGATATACACGAAAAGGAAGATGCCATCAAAGCGGCCGAATATACAGATGTTTTGCAAATTCCTGCTTTTCTATGCCGGCAAACAGATTTACTGGTTGCTGCTGCTGAAACAGGAAAAATTGTCAACATTAAAAAAGGACAATTTCTTTCTCCTGAAGCGATGCAATTTGCCGCTCAGAAAGTAACCGATGCCGGAAATCCCAATGTGATGCTTACCGAACGGGGCACTACTTTCGGCTATACAGACCTGATTGTTGACTACCGGGGAATTCCTGCCATGCAAACATTCGGCTATCCGGTCATCTTAGATGTAACACACTCCCTCCAACAACCCAATCAAACCAGTGGCGTAACCGGTGGAATGCCACAACTCATAGAAACCATTGCCAAGGCAGGCATTGCTGTAGGTGTAGACGGATTATTCATTGAAACCCATCAAAACCCGGCTGTCGCCAAATCCGATGGCGCCAATATGTTGCAGTTAGACCTTTTGGAGGGTTTATTAACTAAACTGGTAAAAATCAGGAAAGCCTTAAATAATTGATAATTGTCAATTATCAATTAAAAAAGCTTTAGCTATTAAAGTCGCTATCCCCTCAAATTCCTCTTTTTCCAATTTCAGTTTTCCCTGTCCGAAATACATGTCGGATTCTTTATTGATGGGAATCAGGTGGATATGGGCATGAGGCACCTCCAATCCGATCACTGTAAGTCCTACTCTTTTACAAGGAATGGCCTTTTCGATGGCATGAGCCACTTTTTTGGAAAAAAGGATCATATCAGACAACATTTTATCATTCAGGTCAAAAATGTAGTCAGTTTCTTCTTTGGGAACGACTAAAGTGTGTCCTTTCGACAAAGGATTAATATCCAGAAAAGCGAAAAAATTTTCATCTTCCGCTATTTTGTAACAGGGAATCTCTCCTGCTATGATTTTGCTGAAAATCGTTGCCATAATTTTAATATTATATGGAAATATCCATAATTTCAAACGACATGATTCCTGACGGAACTTTAATATCTACCACATCGCCTTTCTTTTTACCCAGCAAACCCTGACCGATAGGTGTATTAACGGCTATTTTGAATTCTTTCAGATTTGCTTCACTTTCAGAAACCAATGTATACGTCATTGTTTGATTGTTCTTTGTATTCCGGATCTTTACTTTATTCATGATTTGTACAAAATCTGTAGAAATCTGACTCTCATCGATCAAACGAGCGCCGGCAATCAAACCTTTTAATTGAGCAATTTTTGCTTCTAATAATCCCTGGGCTTCCTTAGCAGCATCATACTCTGCATTTTCAGAAAGATCCCCTTTGTCCCTCGCTTCTGCTATCTGCTTAGATATCTCAGGACGTTTTACAGTTTCCAGATGATTAACCTCTTCTACCAACTTTTTGTAGCCATCTTCGGTCATGTAGCTCACTGCCATAGTTATATTATTTTAGTTTGTTAATTTTCTATGTTTTACTAAAAAAACAAAAAGAATCCCAACCATTGGTTGAGACTCCTTTTGTTCTTTACTAAGTGACAAAGATAGAACTTCTTTTCTGCGAAAGCAAATAGAAAGCTATGCTTTATAACATTTTCTTTATTTCTACATCCAGTTCTTTATCATTATCAAGGCGTTTCATGATTTCACCTTTTCTGTTAATTATAAAAGTTGTTGGCAGATCTCTTACATTGTGAGACGCTGCAACACTCGAATAAACGGTTTCCGGGTCCCTTACACAAATCCAGGGGAGGCGGGAAGATACATTTTGCCAGAAATGAAGATCCTCATCCAATGAAACCTGAAAGATTTCCAATCCTTTAGACTGATATTTCTCATACAGACTACCCAGATTCATATTATGCATAGGCGAAATTTTCGACTGATAAGCTGTAAAATCAAGCACAATCAATTTTCCTTCTTTTACAACATCCGACAAATTCCTGATGGTACCGTTGACATCCGGCAAAGATATCTCAAAATAGGAAAATACATCTCTTACCTGGATATTATCTAAAGCCGGATTTTTATGTTCGTGTCCCCTGATTACTTTCAATCCTTGTAATGTCAGTTCATGCAACTGTCTGGCACGGGGAGAATCTGCATAATAGAAATCCCAACCGGTAGCCACAGCGGCATACAACTTATTATCATCTTTATCATACGGACTGAATATCAACATGTTATTAATCTGCTGAAACAAAGCAAAATAAGCCGCAGTTGAATGGGTATTTTCATATATATACCTTTTAGCCCCTTCTTTATAAACAGCTACAATTTCTCTTACTTTCACTATAAATGTATCTTCAGGCATACCTCTTTCCGATTTTTCTTTTAATAACTTGTTGTACGCTTCACTTGCCTGCAATTGCATCAAAGTAAGTTCTTTTATATTCAAAGAATTTTCCGACCCTTCAATGGTATAAGAACGAATAAAAGCAGAGTCTTCCCGGGCATGAATAACAATATGTTCTGTAGAATCTACAGCAAAATTAATCCACTGATTATCTAATCTCAGGCGATAAAAGTCGGGAGCCGCAGGACGTTCCTTTTTGAAAGAAAACTTTCCATCTCCCTTTAACTTTACGGAATCCAACATAATAACACTGGAAATACCTACATTTTCCAAATATAATGTTTTACCGGATGCATTTTCTACAGATCCCTTTACAAAAAATTCCTGTTCATCAGAACATGAAACAACCGATAATAGCAATGCACAAATAAATCCCCAATAAAATATATACTTCATATAATTGACATTTTCAACGTACAAACGTAGTATTTTTCTGTGATTCCAACAAATTTTCGTAATTTATTACCTATAAATTCATTAGGATTAGCTACCTTTGTGCGAATTTAAGAAGTTAGAAAAAAAAATTTATGATTAATCCAATTATTAAGACGATTGATTTGGGTGATGGAAGGACTATTACCCTGGAAACCGGAAAGTTAGCCAAACAGGCTGACGGATCGGTTGTATTGCGCATGGGAAACACCATGATGCTGGCTACGGTTTGTGCAGCAAAAGATGCCAATCCTGGTGTTGATTTTATGCCTTTACAGGTTGAATACAAAGAAAAATTTTCTGCTTTCGGACGATTCCCCGGTGGATTCACCAAAAGAGAGGGAAGAGCTTCCGATTATGAAATATTGACTTGCCGGTTGGTTGACCGTGCATTACGTCCATTGTTTCCGGATGATTACCATGCTGAAGTATTTGTAAATATCATCCTTTACTCTACTGACGGAGTAGATATGCCGGATGCTTTGGCCGGTCTGGCTGCATCTGCAGCTTTAGCAGTTTCCGATATTCCGTTCAATGGCCCTATTTCCGAAGTTCGCGTAGGTAGAGTTGACGGAGAATATATTGTGAATCCCACTTTTGCCCAATTGGAAAAAGCCGATATGGATATCATGGTAGGTGCTACATATGATAATATTATGATGGTAGAAGGCGAATTTGAAGAAGTTTCAGAAGCAGAAATGCTGGAAGCTATCAAAGTTGCCCATGAAGCTATCAAAGCTCAGTGTATCGCACAAAAAGAATTAAGCGAATTGGTTGGCAAAAGCGTTAAACGTACCTATTGCCATGAAGTACACGATGAAGAACTTCGCAAAGACGTCAGAGAAAAATGTTTTGACAAAGTGTATGCCATTGCTAAATCCGGTATGGGCAAACACGAACGTTCGGATGCTTTTGAAGCAATTGTTGAAGAATATAAATCTCAGTATACGGAAGAAGAACTGGGAGAAAAAGCGCCTCTGATCGCCAAATATTACCACGATGTGGAAAAAGAGGCTATGCGTCGTTGTAGCCTGGATGCAGGAATCCGTTTGGATGGACGTAAAACTACAGAAATCCGCCCGATCTGGTCGGAAGTTGACTGTTTAGCAGGTCCTCATGGTTCTTCCATCTTTACACGTGGAGAGACTCAGTCTTTATCTACTGTAACTCTGGGAACCAAGCTAGATGAAAAAATGATTGACGATGTCATTCTTCATGACAAAGAAAGATTCCTTTTACACTATAACTTCCCTCCTTTCTCTACCGGAGAAGCCCGTCCGCAAAGAGGCGTAGGCCGTCGGGAAGTAGGACACGGAAATCTTGCACACCGTGCATTGAAACGCATGTTACCGGAAAACTATCCATATGTGATCCGTATTGTTTCCGATATCCTTGAATCCAATGGATCTTCTTCCATGGCAACTGTTTGTGCGGGAACATTGGCATTGATGGACGCTGGTGTAGCCATGAAAAAACCGGTTTCCGGTATCGCTATGGGATTGATTTCCGAAAATAAAGGAACCAATTTCGCCGTATTATCCGACATTTTGGGTGACGAAGATCACTTGGGTGACATGGACTTCAAAGTAACCGGAACTAAAGATGGTATCACAGCGACTCAAATGGACATCAAAGTAGACGGACTTTCTTATGAGATTCTGGAAAAAGCTTTGAATCAAGCCAAAGAAGGACGTATGCATATTCTGGGTAAAATACTGGATACAATGCCTGAACCACGTGCAGATCTGAAACCGCATGCTCCGAGAATCGAAGTGATTATTATACCGAAAGACTTTATTGGTGCTGTTATTGGTCCGGGTGGAAAAATCATACAAGGTATGCAGGAAGAAACCGGAGCTACTATCACCATTGAAGAAATTGACGGATACGGACGTGTGGAAATATCTGCCAACAATAAACCTTCTATCGATGCTGCAATGGCAAAAATCAAAGGTATCGTAACAGTTCCCGAAGTTGGAGAAGTTTACGAAGGAAAAGTTCGTTCGGTTATGCCTTATGGAGCATTCGTAGAATTCTTACCCGGAAAAGACGGTTTACTCCACATTTCAGAAATCGACTGGAAACGTTTGGAAACTGTAGAACAGGCAGGTATTAAGGAAGGTGATATCATTGAAGTTAAATTAATAGATATCGATCCCAAAAGTGGCAAGTTCAAACTTTCACGTAAGGTATTGCTTCCTCGTCCTCCAAGAGAAGATAGACCGGAAAGACCTGAAAGACAACAACAATAATCAAAAAAGGCTTGGTTTTTTAACCAGGCCTTTTTTAATTTTGAATTTTGAATTCTAAATTTTGAATTTGAGTTGCTATGCGAGAATTTTGATCAAACGACATTAAACCCGAATTCAAAATTCAAAATTTAGAATTCAAAATTTCAAAGTATCATTTTGTACAACATCAACAATCCCATATGCGTAGTACGACGAATATTTTGTTCCCGTGATTTACCAAAAACAAATTTTTGTGTATTGATTTTATCTCCATAAGAAACTGCGATATAAACTGTTCCGACTGGTTTTTCGTCTGTTCCCCCATCCGGTCCGGCAACTCCGGAGGTAGCAATGGAGCAATCAGTATGCAGGACTTTCCGTACACCTTCTGCCATTTGTTTGACTACCACCTCACTTACAGCACCTTCTTTTTCCAAATCAGCATTATTTACACCTAAGATAGACGATTTTACTTCATTGGAGTAAGCAATAATACCTCCCTTAAAATAATGGGAACTACCGGGGACTGACGTGATTTTATGTGCAATATCCCCACCGGTACAACTTTCAGCTAAACCTATAGTCAGACCTTTTTCTTTCAACAAATTTCCAAGTATATATTCAATGGGGTGATCTTCTTCGGAAAAAATATTTTCACCCAAAATTGATTTTAATTTTTCTTTTTGCTCCCTCATATCAGCAAGCAAAGCAGTCTCACTCTCATCTTTTCCGGTCAACCGCAAACGAATCAATCCCAGATCAGGAAGATATGCCAATTTAATATTACCTGGTAAATCTTTTTCAAACTCATCCAGATATACCGCTAAACCAGATTCCGAATAACCTTCTACCCATACTGTTTCATATTGTATATAGATATCCTGTTTGAAGGTTTCTTTTAATCTGCCAAGAATTTCTTCCTCCATCAACCATTTCATTTCATGAGGAACACCAGGCATAGAAATGAGGACTTTTCCGTCTTTATCAAACCATGTAGCCGGGGCTGTACCAACCTTATTCTGTATGACCGTACATGCTTCAGGAACATATGCTTGTCCATAAGTCAATGGATTGATTCTTGTACCCCGATGAGAAAACATTTCTTCTATATTCTTCAAAACGTCCCCATCAAAACGCAAACTGCAATCGAAATATTTGCATAGTGTCTTTTTAGTAATATCGTCTTTGGTAGGACCAATTCCTCCGGTAACCAGTATAATGGAAGCTCGCAGGAAAGCACGGTCAAAAGCTTTCTCTATATCTTTTTCATTATCCCCTACCGTTACAATATTTTTCACCTCAAAACCGATTTTGTTCAGTTCTTTAGCCATCCAGGCTGAGTTGGTATCTACCACCTGTCCTATCAACAGTTCATCTCCAATCGTAATAATTTCTACAGTTGCCATGGTTATATATTTAACTTAATTATTATAAAGAATAAAGAAACCATCTAAAAGTATACAAGTCATTAAAATAAATACTTTTCAAACAGTTTCTAAACAAATTTTCGATTAGCTACAAAAAGAAAACTGTCTCAAAAATACAAAATATTTTTGAGACAGTCTTTAGAATAAAGGAAATATTTGTTTAGAAGAAGTAACCTACAGTTACTTTGATGTTACCGTTTTTCCAGTCATCAAGTTTTTTGGTTCCGATAATATTGTAGTCTTCATCAAGAATAGGTTCTTCAAATTTTTCTTTATTGATTTTAGAAAGACCTAAATCATAACCTAAACCAATAGTCATGTTTGATATTTCAAGATTCACACCGAAAGTAAGTCCCATATCAAAACGATTGGTTAATTCCGTTTTTTCTTCATCCGGATCACTTTCGCCATCATATTTAAACTTATCTTTTCCAAAGAAATTTCTTTCGGACTTATCAGATCCGGATTCATTTCCTTCTTTCCACGAATCTTCATATTTCATTTTCCCAGCTATACCATATCCAAAATAAAGACCTGCAGAAGGATATATTTGGAGTCCATTTCCTAAATCAAATTTATATAAAAATGATAACGGCAATTGAAGATATGAAGGGTTCAAAGTTCCTTCAGATTTATATGAATAAGTAGACCCACTTTTTTCATACTCTCCTTTCACACCCAATTGAGAATAATACAATCCTGTCTCAATTCCCATCTGAGGAGCAAACATATATTGAGCAGCCACTCCTACATGAAAACCTGGTTTATATGTATAATCCGTATCTTCATCACCATCACCAATTCCATTGATTGTTGAAGCATTAAATCCGGCTTTAACTCCAAGTTTCAATTGTGCATTAGCACTCACTGTAAAAGCCACAAGAAAACTCAATAAAAAAACTTTCTTCAAAATTTTCATAACTAATTTGTTTAAAATACGTCCTACTCTATTTCAGGTTTTTCGGATACCACCTTTTTATTTCGGAGCAAATGTAAATATTTTTTTTGAAATTACATATATGTTTGTAGTATATTAGTTAAAAATTGCTTTATACGCACAAATGATGATGTAAATCAAATTCTTAGAAACTGTTTATTTAATTCTTAACTTTCTGAAGCCTCTGCAACAAAGTCGGATGTGAATAATGCCAAAACACATACCAGGGATGCGGAGTCAGGTTACTCAACGATTTCACCGATATTTTTTTAAGTGCATCCCCTAAATTTTCTCCTAAACCAAAACTTGCCGCATAAGCATCTGCCTGGTATTCATTTTTTCGGGAAATAATATTAAAAAGCAAACCTGTTACCTCAGAAATAGGGGTAAAAAGTAAAGAAAAACCGATCAGTCCGATATGGAAAGATGGTATATCCGTTCCTAAAGCCTTACTTAATTCGGGATTGTCAAGAAACAAAGACAAAACAAACAACATGATTCCTGTCGATAAAATGGACATAATCAAACCCTGTACTGTATGCTTTTTCTTATAATGTCCGATCTCGTGCGCCAGAACAGCCACAATTTCTTCCGTACTCAGATCCTGTATCAAGGTATCATAAAGTACCACCCGTTTTTTCCGCCCTAATCCACTGAAATAAGCATTCGCTTTGCTGCTACGTTTGGATCCATCAATCACATAAATATTACGAAGCTGAAAACCGGCTTTCTGACTGAAACTTTCAATTTCAGTGCGCAATTCTCCTTCCTGCAAAGGCGTTTGTTTATTAAATAAAGGAACAATCCATTCGGAATAAAACATATTCATCAGAATGGAAAACGCAGTAATAACACCCCAGGCGAATAGCCAGAACCATTCTCCTGCATATTGATATATATACAGGATAGCTGCCATAATCAATCCGCCAATAACCGCTGATAATAATAGTCCCTTGATCGCATCTGTAACAAAAAGTTTAGGTGTAGATTTATTAAAACCAAATTTTTCTTCAATCACAAAAGTATCATACCATGAAAACGGAATACTGATCAATGTATTGGCCAGCATCAAGATACCAAAGAAAAGCAAAGGTAAAAAAATATAGTTTTCGGTTATCCGGCGAACCATGCCATCCAGCCAGCCAAATCCCCCCAAACACAACATGCATAATATTACTATGAAAGAAAATGTCGATGAAAACAGTCCAAAACGACTATTTTCCTTAGAATAAGCCTGTTGCCGGGCATATTCATCTTCATTATAAATTCCTTTTAATTTTTCCGGCAAAACAGGATTGGTTGCTTTCCGGTTCAGATAATTGAGATATTGTTCCCAGATAAAATCCAGTACAACAATAGTAATAATCAGATATAAAAACATAAATGCAAATTTTGAATTTTGAATTCTAAATTTTGAATTACAATAAGTGCTCAAAGGTAATAAATTTACTGCTTTCAGGAACATACATCCAAAAATAATCATTATATTTACACGGAAATTTTAATTTTTAGATTCATGCAACAAGATAACCCGGAACTGAAACTAGCTGCAGATTTTATCCAATTTACCGGAAAAAACATTTTTCTTACGGGAAAAGCAGGTACCGGAAAAACGACCTTTCTTCGGAGTTTGAAAGAAAAATCTCCCAAAAGAATGATTGTTGTCGCTCCTACGGGTGTTGCTGCAATCAATGCCGGAGGAGTAACTATACATTCTTTTTTTCAACTTCCCTTTGGTCCATATATCCCTGATTATCAAAAAACAAGTGGAGATGGATTTCAAGTAAATCGTTTCAGCAAAGAAAAAATCAATATCATCAAAAGTCTGGATCTTTTGGTTATAGATGAAATCAGTATGGTCCGGGCCGATTTATTGGATGGTGTAGATGCCATCTTACGACGCTTTCGTGACCGTTATAAACCTTTCGGAGGGGCACAACTCTTGATGATCGGAGATTTACAACAACTTTCTCCGGTAGTAAAAGACGATGAATGGAGTCTCTTATTACCACATTATGATACTCCCTATTTTTTCAGCAGTAAAGCACTGAAAGAAACCGATTATGTGGGCATTGAATTAAAAACAGTATACAGACAAGGAGATGAAACTTTCATCAGTTTACTGAACAAAATCAGAGAAAACCGGATAGACAAAAATGCACTTGCTTTGTTAAACAAGCGCTATATTCCTGAATTCTTTCACCAAAACAAGGAAGGGTATATCACGCTGACCACACACAACTATCAGGCTCAGCAATTAAATTCGGTCAAACTGAACCAATTGAATACACCTGCTCATACTTTTGCAGCAAAAATTGACGGCGAATTTTCTGAATACTCCTATCCTACCGATTTTCAATTAATGTTGAAAGAAGGAGCACAAGTAATGTTTGTCAGAAATGATATTTCTCCGGAAAAGCTATTTTATAATGGAAAAATAGGGAAAATAACTGCCATCCGACAGGATAAAATACAAGTATTATGTGAAGGAGAACGGGACCCAATCCTTGTAGAACCTGTTTCCTGGGAAAATATCAAATATGAAATTAATGAAGAAACCAAAGAAATCAGGGAAACAAAAATAGGTACTTTCACACAGTACCCGCTAAAAACAGCCTGGGCAATCACCATACACAAAAGTCAGGGTTTGACTTTTGAACATGCTATCATAGATGCCAAAGCTTCATTTGCACACGGACAGGTATATGTTGCCTTAAGTCGCTGTAAATCATTGGAAGGAATGGTACTAACCACTCCATTATCCGAAAGAAGCATTATCAATGATCAGACAGTTAAACAATTTACCGATGGAATCGAAGAAAATTTTCCATCAGAAGAAGTTTTCCTGCATGCCCGGCTGGAATATCAATTTCAGTTATTACTTGATTTGTTTGATTTTCTGAGCATTCAAAAATGGATTTACCAGAGTCTCAAATTATATAATGACAACCCGGGTGCAATTCCATCTTCTGCCGGTAATCTGTTAGACAAAATATTGACCGTTTTCAGAACAGATGTCGTTAGTGTTGCCGAAAAGTTTAAAATCCAGATCCAAAACCTGGCATCCACAGATATTGAAAAAAATAGTACTTTACAGGAAAGGGTAAAAAAAGGAAGCATTTATTTTCTGGAGAAACTACAGTCTATTGTAAATGATGAAATAGAGAACCTTTCCATAGAAATAGATAATAATCAAGTAAAAAAATCCTGGAATGATTATTATCAAAAACTTAAACTGGAACTGGAAGTTAAAATAGCATGTCTGATTGCATCCTTAGAGGGTTTCATGGTGAAACAGTATTTGAGCGCCCGGGCAAAAGCCATGTTGACAGAGCCTAAAAAGCCAGTAAAAACGAAACGGGACTCTAGCCCCAAATCGACATCTCCAACCCCAAGCTCTACCTCCGTATCAAATATTATTTTACATCCGGAACTTTTCAATACTTTAAGAAAATGGAGAACAGAAAAAGCTGCCGAACAAGGAATGCCAGCTTATATTATCCTGCAACAGAAAACTTTATATGATTTATTGGAAAAACTACCGGTTAATTACAAAGAATTGGCAGAAGTTAACGGGTTCGGGCAAAAGAAACTGAAACAATATGGAAAAGAAGTATTGGAGATGATACGGGAATTCCGTTTGAAAAAAGGGATGTCAGTTCCAATGGAGAATAAAGAAATTGATTTTTAAGTCTTTATGTTTGTAGTCTGAATTGACATATTAGTTACTCATTAACGTGTTTTTACCAGCAATATTTTGGATATTGTGATGAAGAATATGTACCTTTGTGTATGTATAAATGTAAAAAAGAGAATATGCAAACAATAAATGTTGAAATATTAAATCCAAAAGCTAAAAAATTACTGAAAGACTTGGCTGATCTGAATTTGATAAGTATCAAGCCGGATTCAGGTATCAGAACACTGCTGACCAAACTTCGGAAAAATGAAACAGAAGTTCCTTCTTTGGAAGAAATAACAAAAAAAGTTGAAGAAGTAAGGCGTGCAAGATATGAGCAAAAGCCATAAAATAGTCATTGACACAAATCTGTGGATTAGTTTCTTACCGACAGGAAAGTTTGATTTTATTGATCACCTTTTGGAAAACGGGAATATCAAATTGGTCTTTTCTGAAGAGCTTTTATTGGAATTTATTGAGGTTTCTGAACGACCTAAATTTAGAAAATTCTTTTCTTTAGATGATTTGAAAGAAATCCTTCAAACAATAGAACAATATGCTATTTATATATCGGTCACCTCAACAACAACTGATTGTAGAGATAAAAAAGACAATTTTCTTCTATCATTGGCTAAAGATAGTAATGCAGATTACCTAATTACCGGAGATAAAGATTTGTTGGTATTAAAGAGCTTTGAAAAGACAAAAATAACAACAATTACAGAATATTTATTAACAGTAAGATAGCTACAGGATTTACAAATCTATTTCCAACCCATCATACGAGATAAAAACATTTTCAGGCATTTGTTTTTCCATCTCTGCGTGTAGTCCGAAATGATGACTCATATGTATGAGATAGGTCCGTTTGGCTTTGATCTTTTGTATCTGGACAAATGCTTCCTGCAAATTTTGATGAGAAATATGCTCTTTTTCCCGGAGGGCATCCATAACCAACACATCCAGATTTTGTAATTTTTCATATTCTTCATCAGAAATCACCTTAAAATCAGTCAGATATGCAAAATTACCGATGCGATAGCCAAGAATCGGCAAACAACCATGTATGACACGGATGGGTGTTATCAAAATATCCTCTATATAAAAAGGTTTCTCCGGATCTACATTATTCAAACGAAGCTCAGGAACCCCAGGATACTTGTGTTCTTTAAAAGCATACGGAATACGGCTTTTAATAGCATCCGCCACATACGTTTCTGCATAAATATTCATTTTCGTATTTTTGCAAAATGGGCGTAGATCATCAATTCCGCCGACATGATCATAATGTTCATGCGAAATCAATACTGCGGCCAATTGCGAAGTTTTGGACTGTAACATTTGCATACGAAAATCCGGCCCACAATCCAATAATATATTTTTTCCGTAAACCTCTAACAAAACAGAAGTTCTCCAACGAAAATCACGTGGATCAGAAGAAGTACATACCCTACACTGGCAACCTATTTCAGGATTGCCGGTAGAAGTGCCTGTACCTAAAAATTTTATTTTCATTTGAAAGAAACAAAACAATTGATAATTCTTGGTAAAACCAAGCCGCAAAGCCGAGCGGACAATTGATAATTATATTTTTATAAGATAGAGTTAAAAATGATCATGGAATGTATGTAACTTCAGGGGTGATATTGATATCAAACTTTTCCTGAACTGACTTTTTTACTTTTTCTGCCAAAGCGGCAATTTCACGTCCGGTTGCCCCCCCATGATTCACCAATACAAGCGGTTGTTTATCATGTACTGCGACATTTCCTTCGCGGTAACCTTTCAATCCACAATGATCTATCAACCAAGCAGCCGGAACTTTTACCATCTCATCAGAAACAGGAAATGAAGGAATTGTGGAATATAAATCCTTCAACTGTTGATATTTATTGATTTCAACATAAGGATTCATAAAAAAGCTGCCTGCATTACCCAAAACCTTCGGATCCGGAAGTTTGCTTGCCCTGACTTGTATAACAGCATCCCTGAGATTCTTCAGGTTAATTTCCAATCCGGAGAGCACATCTTTCAGATTACCATACTCAATGCTATACTGAGGATTTTTAGATAAACGGAGGGTGACATGTGTAATGATATACATCCCTTTCCATTCCTTTTTAAAGATACTTTCCCGGTATGAAAATTGACATTCCTGATTGGTTATAATCTGTTTATCACCCGTTTGCATATTGTATGCAGTCACATCAACAAGTACATCTTTGATTTCACAGCCATATGCACCGATATTCTGAACAGCAGCAGCGCCTGTTTCACCGGGAATATGAGAAAGATTCTCAATGCCACCCCAATTCTGTTCCACTGCATAAGCTACTACATCATCCCAACAAACCCCTGCTCCTACTTTCAGGCAAACAAAATCATCATTTTCATCGACAATTTCCATGCCCTGTATCTCAGAATGCAGGATAATACCGTCATAATCCGATAAAAACAACAAATTACTTCCCCCCCCCATATGAAAAACAGGTTGAGAAAGAAAATATTCATCTGAAAGTATCTTCAATAAATCCTCTTCGGAATCATAGGAAATAAACCAACGGGTGTTTGCTTCTATTCCAAAGGTGTTGTGGGAAAGCAAAGGATAGTTTTCTTGTATATTCATTGAAATTTTGAATTTTGAATTTTGAATTCAGAATTCAGAATTGAAATACTTATAGATTTAATTCAAAATTCAGAATTCAAAATTCAAAATTTCTTTAGTATTGTTGTTCCAACAACCAGGCATCCTCAAAAGCCGGTGCGTATTTCATTTTTATTTGATCACGTTTTGCTGCTGCATCATCTTTGCTGTCATATGAAGCAACAATAACACGATACATACCGGCTTCATTTTGAGCAAGGATCACATTAAATCCATCACCTTCCATACGTTCTTTCAAAGAAAGTGCATTGGTTTTATTCTGAAAACTGCCGATAACTACACTATAACGTTTCAAACCGGTACCGGCAACAGGTGTAATTTTTTCTTTTTTAACCGTAGCCTGTATACCTGTAGATGGTTTGGAAACTGGAACCGTTTCTTCTACGACTACAATTGTTTCTTCCGGTTCTTTTTCTTTCGCTTTTTCATATGCTGCTTTATATGCACTTTGTTTTGATTTACATGCTGTAAATGAACAAACTAAACACAAAGCTAATCCGAATAACCAAATTTTAGATTTCATAAGTTCAATATTTTGTAAATATTTAATGATACAAAAATACACAATTAATATCAAATACAACAATACAAACGAAATAAAGGTTGCATCGTTTTATATTTTTTATAGAACGCCTTTGGTAGAAGGCAATTCATAGCGATAAACATCACGTTTGACAGCCATCTTGACAGCCCTGGCCAAGGCCTTGAATATGCCTTCTATCTTGTGGTGCTCGTTGCTTCCTTCCGCTCTGATATTCAGGTTCATTTTAGCAGAATCACTCAGGGATTTGAAGAAATGGAGAAACATTTCAGTAGGCATATCTCCCACTTTTTCCCTTTTGAACTCAACATCCCAAACCAACCACGGACGACCGCCAAAATCAAGTACTGCACTGCACAGGCAATCATCCATTGGCAATGAGAAACCATAACGTTCAATTCCTCTCTTGCTTCCTAAAGCCTGATACAAACATTCTCCCAGAGCGATGGCTGTATCTTCTATCGTATGATGCTCATCAACCTGCAAATCGCCCTTTACCTGGATGGTAAGATCCATTCCTGAATGTTTACCTATCTGTTCCAGCATATGATCAAAGAAATGCAATCCGGTAGAAATTTCTGTTTTTCCCTTTCCATCGAGATTTAAGGAAATATAGATATCTGTTTCCTTTGTTGTCCGTTGCACGGAAGCCGTACGCTCTCCGGCATAAAGATATTCTGAGATTACATCCCAATCTGTTGTATTTAAGACTGTTGTCAGACAATGTTCTTCCAGATATTCACCGGCATCTTCTCCATCATATAACCAAATGGCTTTTGCACCGAGATTCTTGGCAAGCATAACATCTGTAATCCGGTCACCAATCACATAAGAATTGGCCAGATCATATTCTCCAGCCATATATTTCCCCATCATACCGGTTCCCGGCTTCCGGGTAGGTAAATTTTCTTCCGGAAAACTTTTGTCAATTAAAATATCATCGAATGTAATCCCTTCATTCTCAAAAGTCTTCAAAATTTTATTCTGAGCCGGCCAGAATGTATCCTCCGGGAAAGACGGGGTTCCCAATCCATCCTGATTAGTTACCATTACCAGTTCAAAATCCAGATTTTTCCGGATAAAATATAAATTCCTGAAAACTTTAGGAAAAAATTCCAGTTTTTCAAGACTATCCAACTGATAATCCTGGGGCGGTTCTATGACCAGCGTACCATCTCTGTCAATAAATAATGCTCGCTTCATATACTTTTCAATGCATCTAATAATTCTTTGTTTTCATCAGGTGTACCCACTGTAATACGGAGGCAATTCAAACATAAGGAAATTGAATTCCTGTTGCGGACAATGATTCCTTTATCCACCAATGAGTGATAAAGACCATTGGCATCATCCACCCGGACCAGTAAGAAATTAGCATCAGTCGGATAAATCTTATGAATCAAAGGCAAAGAAGACAATTCTTTATATAAAATATCCCTATCCTTCAGTAAAATAGATATCCATTCCTGTATATCCTGATATCTATCCAGCAATTTGATAGCATATTCCTGTGTCAATTTATTGACATTATAAGGATATTTTACTTTGTTAAAAAGTTTGATAATTTCCTTTGAGGCAAATGCCATTCCCAAACGAACAGAAGCACTTCCCCATGCTTTGGAGAATGTCTGCAGTATGATTAAATTCGGGTATTTATCCAAATCTTTCAGGAATGACGGTTGAGAAGAAAAGTCAATATATGCTTCATCAAGGATTACAATACCCGGGAACTGTTCAATGGTCCGTATAATTTCCTCTCTGTTCAGGGAATTCCCTGTCGGATTATTCGGTGAACACAAGAAAATCACTTTGGTATGATCATCTGTGGCCTGAAGCAAATGTTCCGCTTTGAAATCATAATTTTCATCCAATAACACCTGCCGGTACTCCACATGATTGATATTGGCCGCCACCTGATACATACCATAGGTAGGATCGATAGCTACAATATTATCCATTGCCGGTTCACAGAAAATACGAATCGCCAGATCAATCGGTTCATCGCTTCCCACACCCAACATAATTTTTTCCGGAGCTACAGACTTGATCGCAGCTAATTTTTCTTTCAATGCCCATTGTAAAGGATCCGGGTAGCGATTATAAGCTTCATTATACGGATTTTCATTGGCATCTAAATAGACAGAAGCTTCTCCTTTGAATTCATCCCTTGCAGAAGAATAAGGTTTGAGATTCCATATATTTTCCCTGACGATATTTTGCAGATTCATATATTTAGCATTTTATTTCATTCTTAATGTCACAGCATTTTTGTGAGCATCCAACTCTTCATTTTGAGCCATGATTTCAATAACCGGACCTATCGTTTGTATTCCTTGTTTAGAAATTTCCTGGAAAGTAATTTTTTTAACAAAACTATCCAGATTGACCCCATTATACATTTTGGCATAACCATTTGTCGGCAAAGTATGATTTGTACCCGAAGCATAATCGCCTGCACTTTCAGGAGTATAACTTCCCAGAAATACCGAACCGGCATTGATTATTTTTTCTGATAGCAATGCATAGTCTACCGTTTCGATAATCAAATGTTCAGGAGCATAAGCATTGGTAAAATCAACGATTTCATCGTGATCTTTGAATAAAATGATCCGGCTGTTTTCCAGAGATTTAGCAGCCAACTCCTTGCGGGATAGATTTGCTAACTGACGTTCTACCTCTTCTATAACCTGCTTGGCGAAAACTTCAGAAGAAGTCGTTAAAACAGCCTGACTATCAGCACCATGTTCAGCCTGAGACAATAAATCCGAAGCAACAAAAGCAGGATTTGAAGTATCGTCTGCAATCACCTGCACTTCCGAAGGACCAGCAGGCATATCTATGGCCACATCTCTCAATCCGACCAACTGCTTAGCAGCCATAACATACTGATTACCTGGACCAAATATCTTATAAACTTTAGGAACACTTTCCGTTCCGTAAGCCATGGAAGCAATAGCCTGAACTCCACCAACCTTGAATATTTTATTAACGCCCGCTTCTTTAGCAGCAAATAAGATAGCAGGGTGTATCTTTCCTTCTGCATTAGGAGGTGAACAAAGAACAATCTCCGAACATCCCGCAATCTTTGCCGGAACAGCAAGCATCAGTACCGTAGAAAACAAAGGAGCTGTCCCACCCGGAACATATAAACCTACTTTTTCAATGGGAACCGCCTTTTGCCAGCAAAGCACACCCGGCATCGTTTTGATTTTTTTAGATACAAAACGCTGAGAAACGTGAAACATTTCAATATTCCTCATAGCCACGCGAATCGCAGACTTCAGGTCTTTGGAAATCTGTTGTTCCGCATCTCTGATTTCTTCTTCAGAAACCTGCAAAGAAGATAAAGTAACTTTATCGAATTGAGCCCCATATTCCAGAACAGCCTCATCTCCACGCTCCCGGACATCATCCAGAATCGTTTTCACTCTACTCAACAAAGATGAATGATCTATCAGCGGACGAGATATCAATTTCCGCCACTCATCTTTCTGCGGATATTTAATGACTTGCATAATTTATAATATCATTTTTTCAATCGGAACAACCAGAATACCTTCTGCGCCCAAAGCTTTCAATTTGCCAATCACTTCCCAAAACTGTTTTTCACTGATCACAGAATGAACGGAACTCCAGCCTTCTTCAGCCAATGGCATAACTGTCGGACTCTTCATACCGGGAAGTATATCCGAAACCTCCTTCAACTTGCTATTGGGAACATTCAACAAAATATATTTTTTATCCTCAGCAGTCTGCACGGCATCGATCCTGAAAATCAGTTCTTCGAGAATTTCCTGTTTCTCCTTATTCAAATGATTATGGCCGATCAACAATGCTTCCGATTGCATAAGCACTTCCACCTCTTTCAGATGGTTACTGACAAGTGTACTTCCGGAACTCACAATATCAAAGATAGCATCTGCCAATCCGATTCCGGGGGCTATTTCTACAGAACCGCTAATCACATGAATTTCCGATTTAATCGCATTTTTCTGTAAAAACGCTTTCAGAATATGAGGATAAGAAGTAGCAATTTTCTTTCCGGCAAACCAATTCAACCCATGATATTCTTCATCCTTGGGAATAGCCAGGGAAAGACGACATTTACTAAACCCCAATCGTTTGATAATATTGGCATCTTCATTTTTTTCTACATATTCATTTTCACCGACAATACCCACATCAGCTATTCCGGTAGCTACCGATTGCGGAATATCATCATCCCGAAGAAATAGGAGTTCCACCGGAAATGTTTTGGATTGAACCAATAAACTTCTTTTTCCGGGAGAGAGTTTCACCCCTGCTTCTCCCAACAATTCCATTGTCTCCTCAAATAAACGGCCTTTGGCCTGAACTGCAATTCTTAACATAAACTGATTATTAATAAAAAAGGCTCACCTTTTCCGGCAAGCCTCATATATGTTTTAACTATAAATACCAATGCCCACCGAAAATTATTCGCTGTAATGATGGTGGTTATGTAAATTTGTTATCATTCTTACTATTTTACCGTACAAAGGTACGAAAATTTGTTTACTTACAAAACAATTCAATGAATATTTGATATAATTTTTCTTTCACTTCCTGCATATTAACCTCCCTTCCTAATTCTTTTTGTAAAGAAGTGACCCCTTTGTCTACAAATCCGCAGGGATTAATCAAATGAAAGTATTCCAGATCCGTATTGACATTTAATGCAAATCCATGCATAGTCACATAATGGCTGCTACGAACCCCAATCGCACAAATTTTCCTTGTTAACTGAGGATGACCTGTATCTAACCAAACACCGGTAGCACCCTCCAAACGTCCGGACCTAATTCCATAAGAAGCCAATAACAGAATAACAGCCTCTTCCATCCTGATGATGTATTCTTTAAGTCCCAACCCCATGCTATCTAAATCAAAAATAGGATAGCCAACCAATTGTCCGGGACCATGAAAAGTAACATCACCTCCCCTGTCGACCATGAAAAGTGCCACTCCTTTCTCTGCAAGTACATCTTCCGGAAATAACAGATTCATCATTTTCCCGCTTTTCCCAACAGTAATCACAGGAGGATGTTCACAAAACACCAAAGTATTTTTTCCCGATTGATTCGATAATTTCAAACGAATAGCCTCTTCAAACAATTCCTTTTGCCGATCAAAAGCATCAGCATAAGATATGAGTCCCCAATCCGAGAAATTTAAGCTCTCCATTTTTTTCTTTTCTTAGCAGATGGAGGAGGATCCGGTCTATCCTTCACGTCTTTTCCGAAGTTAACCTTCATGATTTTATCCATCAAAGTCATAATTTTAGCCTGTCGCCGCAACAGATAAGGAGAAGGGCGGGCTGAATTGTACTGTAACGGATTGGGCAAAGAGGCAGCAATCAAGGCAGCTTCGGATTTTGTCAACCGTAATGCATTTTTTCTGAAGTTAGACTGAGCAACAGCCTCTGCACCATATATTCCATCACCCATTTCCACTGAATTGAGATAAACCTCCATAATCCGTTCTTTACCCCAGGTAAATTCTATCAAAACAGTAAAATACACCTCTAATCCTTTACGAAAATAAGAACGTCCGGGCCATAAAAACACATTTTTGGCTGTTTGTTGGGATATCGTACTGGCTCCCCTCAGTTTTTTTCCTTTCTGAGCATCTTTCTGAGCAATCTCTATCTGATCAAAATCAAAACCATTGTGTATCAGGAATAAATTATCTTCCGATGCCACAACAGCCTGTACTAATTGCTGGGAAATCTTATCCATTGGCACCCACTTATGTTTCAATTTAACAGGTCTCCCATCTACCTTCTGTTCATACATACGAATAAACATCAATGGAGTATAATATACCGGAACAAAGCGATATAGCACCACCATCAACAAGCTTAATATAAACAAAGAAAGGATGATATTTCTCGTCCATACGAGAATTTTCCGGATGAATTTCATTTGTTCGAATACAAATCTTAATGACAGACAGCAAAAGTAATGCTTTTTTATTCAAAAAAAAAGACAACCCTCCGGGAGAGTTGTCTTTTTCATATTTATTTAGAAACAGTTTTTTATTTCAAAGTTCCGGCTTCAGCTTCTTTAACCATTTTTGCATTCGGTAAAATATAAACTTCTACGCGACGGTTTTGAGATTGTCCTGCTTTTGTACTGTTATCAGCAACCGGTTCTTTAGAACCGTGTCCTTCAGAAGTCAGACGAGCAGAACTAACAGATTGGCTGGTCAAATAGCTTTTCACAGCATCAGCACGTTGTTGAGACAAAGGATTGTTAACTGCATCTGAACCTGTACTGTCAGTATGTCCTACAATCTGTACATCAGTATCAGGATTTGCCTGAAGACTGGCAGCAAATTGAGACAAAGAAGTTTTAGAAGCAGCGCTCAAATCAGCTTTACCTGTAGCAAACAAAATTCCTGATTCAAAAGTAACTTTAATAGCTTGTCCGTCGTTGATAGACTCAACCTTAGCATTATTGATTTTTTCCAATTCTGCTTTTTGCTTATCCATTTTGTTTCCGATCAAAGCTCCGGCAGCGCCACCAGTAACAGCACCAATACCAGCACCAATAGCAGCACCTTTACCACCACCGATCAATGCACCGATACCAGCACCCACAGCTGCACCTGCACCTGCACCAATACCAGTACCTTTAGCTGTATTACTGGCATTACAGGCAGAAAATAAAATTACCACAGAAAGCATTAATGCTCCTAATAGATTTAAATTTTTCATTTTGAATTAAGTTTTTTTAGAATTATAAATTATTTATCGATAACTTCTTCAATCAAACAGATCAATGGAATCACAATACGCCAATTCTCCCTGAACGATAAAAGAAATTTCATCCGCTTCAAATTTTCCTATATTGTCTTTTTTTGCTTGTTTAATTACAAATCCAATCAATTCATCTTCATCGATTTCGATTTCTTTTTCTTCCGGTACGGTTTCATCGAGAAATCCTTTATCTTCATAAAATTCATAGATGAGATCTACAATGTAATTCAAATCATCGTCGCTGAACTTAGTCTTCAGTTCTTGTGGAAGATAATTGCGAATAAACGCAATTGACTTGTCCTCATCATAAATGAAATCCTCGGTAGCCTGACTCATACTTTTTTTCGTTAAATTTGGGTGTAAAGATAATTATTCATTTTTAAATATCAAATTATCTGAAATAAAATCAATACTTATCGGGGCATTCCGATTGATATTCTGCGATAATATTTCTTTCGAAAGTCTGTTTAATACATATTTTTGTATCACCCGTTTAACAGGACGGGCTCCAAACTGGGGATCATATCCCTCTTCAGCAATAAAACCAACAGCAGCATCTGTAAATTCCAGCCGGATACCATTTTCTTTCAGCATTTTTTGAATACCATTCAATTGAATTTGTACAATTTCCCGGATTTCCGTTTCGTCCAATGGCGTAAACATAATGATTTCATCGATACGATTCAAAAATTCAGGACGAATGGTTTGTTTCAATAAATCTAATACCTCATTTTTGGTTTTTTCTACCACCTCTTCCCTATTGGCCGGATTGATTTTTTCAAATCTTTCCCGGATAAGAGAAGAACCTATATTAGAGGTCATAATAATAATGGTATTTTTGAAATTCACTACACGACCTTTATTATCCGTCAACCGCCCATCGTCCAGTACCTGCAACAAAACATTGAAAACATCAGGATGTGCTTTTTCGATTTCATCGAATAAAACAACAGAATATGGCTTCCGACGGATGGCCTCCGTAAGTTGTCCGCCTTCCTCATAACCTACATATCCCGGAGGAGAACCAATCAAACGTGTTACACTGAATTTTTCCTGGTACTCACTCATATCGATACGCGTCATCATATTTTCGTCGTCGAACAAATATTCCGCTAAAGCTTTAGCCAATTCGGTCTTTCCCACACCTGTTGTTCCCAGGAAAATAAACGAACCTATCGGACGTTTCGGATCCTGTAAACCGGCGCGGCTTCTCCTGATAGCATCAGAAACAGCAGCAATTGCCTCATCCTGCCCGACCACTCTTGTATGCAATTCTTCTTCCAGATGTAACAATTTTTCCGTTTCGCTCTGCATCATTTTTCCAACAGGAATTCCTGTCCATTTCGAAACAATTTCAGCAATATCATCTGCATCCACTTCTTCCTTGATAATAGCATTTCCGCCTTGCATCTGGTGTAATTCCGTATTGAATTTTTCTATTTCTTCTTCTTTCGCTTTGAGTTTTCCATACCGGATTTCCGCTACTTTACCAAATTCGCCTTCCCTTTCAGCCTTATCTGCCTGAAATTTAAGATCCTCAATATCAATTTTATTTTGTTGAATCCGGTTGATCAATGCTTTTTCCGATTGCCATTTAGCTTTCAATTTAGATTCCTCTTCCTTTAAATCAGCGATTTCCTTATTCAAAAATTCCAACTTAGCCTGGTTATCTTCACGTTTGATGGCCTCCCGTTCAATTTCCAGTTGTGTAATCCGCCGGGTGGTCTCATCCAAAGCTTCAGGAACCGAATCCACCTGCAAACGCAAACGGGCGGCTGCTTCATCCATTAAATCGATGGCTTTATCAGGCAGGAAACGATCTGTGATATAACGACTTGACAACTGAACGGCAGCAATAATTGCATCATCTTTGATTCTGATTTTATGATGATTTTCATACTTTTCTTTCAAACCACGGAGGATAGAAACCGTGTCTGTTTCTGAAGGTTCGTTGACCATTACAATCTGGAAACGGCGTTCCAAGGCCTTATCTTTTTCAAAATATTTTTGATATTCATCCAGTGTAGTAGCACCAATGGAACGTAATTCTCCCCGAGCCAAAGCCGGTTTCAGGATATTGGCGGCATCCATAGCCCCTTCTCCTTTCCCTGCTCCCACCAATGTATGGATTTCGTCGATGAAAAGGATAATTTCACCATCCGACTGAATGACCTCATTGACTACGGATTTCAATCGTTCTTCAAATTCACCTTTATACTTCGCTCCTGCAATCAAGGCCCCCATATCCAAAGAAAATATCTGTTTGGATTTGAGATTTTCAGGTACATCTTTCCTGACAATCCTATGTGCAAGTCCTTCGGCAATAGCAGTTTTACCCGTTCCTGGTTCGCCGATCAATATCGGATTGTTTTTGGTTCGCCGACTCAAGATCTGCAATACCCTGCGAATTTCCTCATCCCTTCCGATTACCGGATCTAATTTACCGGAGCGTGCACGTTCATTCAGATTGATTGCATATTTTGAGAGAGCCTGATAGGTCTCTTCCGCCGATTGAGATGTTACTTTATTTCCATTACGAAGTTCATTGATGGCAGCCTGTAAATCTTTTTCGGTAACTCCGGCATCTTTCATCATAGACGACACTGTACTCTTCTCTGAGAATAAACCAAGAATAATATGTTCGATCGAAACATACTGATCGCCCATTTTACTGCTATAGTCTATTGCCTTCTGTAAAACAGCGTTTGATTCCCTGCTCAAATACGGCTCCCCTCCCGAAACTTTCGGAAACGAAGCAATTTCCTTATCTAAGACAGCATTGAATTGTTGAACATTCGCTCCTATTTTCTGAAAAATGAAATTGACAATACTTTCTCCAGTCAACAACACAGCTTTCATCAAATGAGCAGGTTCAATAGACTGCTGATTATTGTTATTCGTGAGCTCAATAGCTTTTTGAACAACTTCTTGCGCTTTAATTGTAAAATTGTTGAATGTCATAAACGTTTTTTTTAGTTTCTGATAAAAAAAACGTCAAAGGCCTTGCCAATGTTCAAAAAGGATAAAAAAATGACAGAATGTCAGATCATTCTTCCGGAGCAGGCTGGTACATATAGCGTTTCAGGCTTCTTTTGGGAGTCTTTTCAAATTCTTCCTGGTGGATTTTAAACTTGGATATCTGACTATATGACGGAAGTTCATGGTTCAATACCGAGATATTTTGCTCCATCATCTGTTCTACCTGCGGATGATTGATTTCTTCCTTATCAATCAGTTCCCAATCCGGGTAAATCAGGGCAATCAAACGATCTCCCTGTTGTACAATCAGTGATTCAGACACATAAGGCATATTATTCAGCTTGTCTTCTATTTCTTCAGGATAGATATTCTGACCGGAAGGTCCCAGGATCATTGTTTTACTCCTTCCTTTAATATACAGGAAACCATCGGCATCCATAATCCCCAGGTCACCGGTATTCATCCAGCCATCTTTCAGGAATATTTCAGCAGTAGCTTCTTCGTTCTTATAGTATCCAAGCATTACATTATCACCTCTCACATGTATTTCGCCCACCACATGCTCCGGATCGGAAGATTCGATACGAATTTCCATGCGATCGACTGCCCGTCCGCAAGACCCTTGTTTGAATGTATCCCATTGTTCATATGAAACCAAAGGTCCACACTCCGTCATTCCATAACCAACTGTGTATCTGAAATTTATCGACCTCAAAAAAGTCTCCACATCCTTATTCAATGCAGCACCTCCGATAACCACCTGTGAAAATTTTTCTCCGAAAGACTTCTCCAGTTTATCCTTTACCACCTCCAGAACCTTGGAATCAACATAAGGAATCTTCAGCAGAAACTTCATCAACGGTTTTTCTAATTCCGGGAAAATTTTATTTTTCACAATTTTCTCTATAATCAACGGTACAGCTAATATAAGAGTAGGTTTGATGGTTGTGAAAGCGTCTGCAATGATTTTGGGAGACGGATGACGAGTCAGGAAATGCACATGATTTCCTTTGGATACAGAATTTAATATTTCAATAGCCAAACCATACATATGAGCCATAGGAAGCATACATACAATATTATCTCCCGGCCGGATAAATGTTAATTTATCATTGGCAAACTTGGTATTGGACCACAAACTCCGATAAGGAATCATTACTCCCTTTGAGAAAGATGTTGTACCCGATGTGTAACTTAAAACAGCTAATTCATCAGGCTTTTCGATATGATATTTTATATCCTGTTTGGTAAACTCCTTTGGATATTTCTGCCCGAAAAGCAAATTCAGGTTATCCTTTGTTTTAACCAGAGACTTTGCTTTACATTTCAATAAATTAAAATCATTTAAACAAAAAATAGCCTGTAAATCGGGCATTTTATATTCATTCAGATTTTCAAGGATACTTCTTCCTCCAAATAGAATTTTTGCTTCCGAATGATTGACAATATGATGAATATTATCAGGTTTAAATTCATGAAGAATAGGAACAGCTACAGCTCCATAAGAAAGAATACCGAAAAAAGTCATGGCCCAGTTGGAGGAATTCCGGCCAACCAATGCGATTTTATCTCCTTTCTTTACGCCTGCACCATCGAGCAAAATATGTATTTTCTCTATTTTCTCTGCAAAATCCTTATAATTATAAGTAGCTCCATTATAATCGGAAAAAACCGGCAGTTCCCAATACTGCTTGATAGCATTTTCTATTAATTCTAAGAAACGTCCATTCATAAATTATAGTGTTTAGTTTCACAAAAGTAAGTTTTTATCATTGAAATCCGAAATCTTTAGAAATAAATTTTTAATTTTGAAGCTAAATAATCATTTTATGATTCTTTTGATTGGTAATTATTTGATTAATAATGAAAAACACTTTTATTAAAATATTATTTCTTGCAATAGCTACCTGCTATGTCCAAAACAGTTGGAGCAGGATCTACAGAACAGAAACACATACCGACAGAATCAAATCTTTACAGGTAAGTGTATTGGATGACTGGGAAGCGCCGGCGATTATAAATCCGAAAAGCGGCGATTTTATCGAAATTAAATTTGATGAAATGTCTCATGAGTATCATTATCTTGCCTATAGGATTATCCATTGTAATGCAGATTGGACCCCCTCTCAATTGACTGCCATTGAATATTTAAACGGGTTTCAGGATTTAACAATCTCTGATTATACATTCTCGTTCAACACTACCATGCCATATACACATTACAAGATGGTGTTTCCGAATGATGATGTACAGTTTAAAGTTTCCGGAAATTATGCAATAGAAGTTTATGATACGGAAAAACCGGATGTAACATTGCTTTCTGCCTGTTTTTCCATCACGGAATCAGCTCTTCCCATAGCTGCCAAAGTAACAACAACAACAGATATTGATTTTAATAAAGAACATCAACAGGTAAGTTTCAATATCAATTGCAAAGACTATCGTATTACGTCCCCTCAGCAGGAACTGAAAGTATATGTCATGCAAAATAGCAGAAGAGATAACATGGTTAGCCTGGTACAACCAACATCTATCCTTAACAATCAATTTGTTTATGAACATAACCGGAATCTGATCTTTGAGGCCGGAAATGAATACCGGAGATTTGAGATGACAACCACTGCCTACAAAGGAATGGGTATCGACAAACTGGATTTTTTCTCTCCTTACTTTCATATTACCCTTTTTAAAGATTTGTTCCGTTCTCATAAATCATATATTTATGATCAGGACCAGGATGGTAAGTATCTGGTACGTTGTGTACAGGGCGAAGATTATGATTCCGAATCTGATTATTTTTTCGTTCATTTTTCTTTAGAATCTCCGGAACCCTTATTGGGAAGAGTATATATCCTGGGAGAAGCTTTCAACAATATTCTGGATTCCAGAAGTGAGATGGAGTATAACCGGGAAACTAGTACTTACGAAAAAACCGTTATTATGAAACAAGGGGCATATAATGATATGTATGTTCTGAAAACAAGCGATAAATCTTCCCGGGGAAGTACGGCTGTTACGGAAGGTAATTATTTTCAGACGGAAAATGAATATTTGATTTTGGTATATCACAGACCTATTGGGGGGAGATATGACAGGCTTGTTGGGGTTAAAAATTTGAGAATTGAGAATTGAAATATAATGCATAAACTTGTCTTGACTTTTTTCTAACGCGAATTTGAACGAATTAAAAACGAATTAAGATGAATTTTAAAAATATTTTTATTTTAAATTTATTCTGATTCGTTTTTAATTCGTTCAAATTCGCGTTCGAAAAGTATTTAGAATAAAATTACTAAAAGTCAAGTTCAAAAAAAATTAAACACCATGAAAAAAATCGGATTAACATTATTGGGATGCTTACTCTTTTCATTTATGCTATCTGCACAACAACGCGGACAACGTGAAATAAGAAAAAATATTCCTTTGGATTCCATCACATTAAGTGATCCCTGCATATTAGCAGATAAAAAAACAAATATGTATTACATGACAGGAACCGGAGGCATGTTATGGAAAAGTAAAGATCTGAAACTTTGGGAAGGACCTTATCACGTGGCAAAAACCGATTCGAATTCATGGATGGGTCCTCGGCCAATGATCTGGGCCGCAGAAATTCATGCCTATAAAGACAAGTACTATTATTTTGCTACTTTCACCAACCGGGCCGTTAAAATAGATACAGTCGGTGATAATGTGATAGAACGCCGGGCCAGTCATATACTGGTCAGCGATACACCAGATGGTCCATATGTACCAATGCAAGATTCTATCTACCTGCCTGCCGATAAACCAACACTTGATGGTACATTCTGGGTTGATAAGGATGGTAAACCTTATATGATTTATTGTTACGAATGGTTGCAAAACCTGAATGGGACGATGGAAAAAATAGAGTTAAAACCAGACCTGAGTGGTTCTGTTGGCGAAGGAGTCTTATTATTCCGTGCCAGTGAATCACCCTGGAGTCGTGAAAAAGACAAAAACGGCAATGATGTTCCCAACATGGTAACCGACGGACCCTATCTTTTCTATACGGGAACCGGTAGATTAGGCATGATATGGACCAGCTGGATATACAAGGATTACACACAGGGAGTAGTCTATTCCGAAAGCGGTACCTTAGATGGTCCGTGGATACACGAAAAAGATCCGATCACTCCAGCCAATTATGGTCACGGTATGTTATTCCAAACTTTTGAAGGAAAATGGTTAATGTCGGTACACAGTCATAAAGATATCAATGGACGTTACCACCGGGTACCTCATTTATTTGAGGTAGACTTATCAGGTGATAAGTTGGTGGTTGGAAAAGAATTTATACCATAAAGATTGACAATTGATAATTGACAATTAACTGACACATAGAAAATTAATTGTCAATTATCAATATAGTATCAATTATCAATTTAATAAGACTCCGTTTCATTCGGGAAATCCCGACTCTTCACATCATTGATATAATGTTCTACTGCATTCAGGATAACATCATGAAGGTTGGCATATCTTCGGAGAAAACGGGGAGAAAATTCTTTATTGATTCCTAACATATCATGCATTACCAGTACCTGACCATCAACTTCACCTCCTGCACCTATTCCAATGATCGGAATCTCAAGTTCCCGGGCAACTTCTCCAGCCAGTTTGGCCGGAATTTTTTCCAATACAATCGCAAAGCAGCCTAATTCCTGTAACAGACGTGCATCTTCAATCAACTTACCAGCTTCCGCCTCTCCTTTGGCACGCACGGTATAAGTACCGAATTTATTGATCGATTGAGGCATCAAACCTAAATGTCCCATTACCGGAATACCGGCACTGAGTATCCGTTGCACAGACTCTTTGATCTCAGCACCACCTTCTATTTTCACACAATCCGCATGTGTTTCTTTCATGATACGGATGGCAGAATGTACTGCTTCCTTGGAATTTCCCTGATATGATCCAAAAGGCATATCTACGATTACCAAAGCGCGTTTAACAGCTTTCATAACAGATTTTCCATGGTAAATCATCTGGTCCAATGTCATCGGCAAAGTAGTTACATTACCTGCCATCACATTAGAGGCTGAATCGCCTACCAAAATAATATCCATTCCGGCTTTATCAATGATTGACGCCATGGAATAATCATACGCGGTCAACATGGAAATTTTTTCCCCACGTTGTTTCATCTCAAAAAGACGATGCGTAGTTACTTTTCTGTTATCTTCAGAATACGTTGACATATAATAAAAATTAGAATTGGCCACAAAGGTAAATAAAAACTAAAAAAATCGCTATCTTTGTGGTCTTGTTTTGAAAAACTTATCTACAATTAATTTTTATAATTATGCAAACAATTGACAAATTCAACTTTGCCGGACACAAGGCATTTGTGAGGGTTGACTTCAATGTCCCTCTTGATGAAAATTTCAACATCACCGACGATACCCGTATCCGTGCGGCTCTTCCTACTTTGAAAAAAATATTAGGAGATGGCGGTAGCCTGATCATCGGTTCTCACCTGGGACGCCCGAAAGGAGTGACAGACAAATATTCTCTGAAACACATCCTTGCTCATGTTTCCAAATTACTTGGTGTGGAAGTTCAATTTGCTGATGATTGTATCGGACAACAAGCTAAAGATAAAGCTGCTGCGCTGAAACCGGGAGAAGTTTTATTGCTTGAAAACCTTCGTTTCTATGCAGAAGAAGAAGGCAAACCCAGAGGTTTGGCTGAAGATGCTTCTGAAGAAGAAAAAGCTGCTGCTAAAAAAGCTGTTAAGGCCAGCCAGAAAGAATTTACCAAAACTTTGGCTTCTTTCGCTGATGTATATGTAAATGATGCTTTCGGAACAGCTCACCGTGCTCACGCATCTACAGCATTGATCGCTGATTTTTATGATGTTGATCATAAATTGTTTGGATTCCTGATGCAAAAAGAAATTGATGCTGTAGAAAAAGTAATGAAAGATACAGCTCGTCCTTTCACTGCTATCATGGGAGGATCCAAAGTTTCTTCTAAAATTGAAATCATCGAGAATCTGTTAGGTAAAGTAAACAACCTGATTATTGCAGGAGGTATGACTTATACTTTCACCAAAGCTTTGGGTGGTAAAATTGGAAATTCTATTTGTGAAGATGACAAATTAGATTTAGCACTTGATTTATTGAAAAAAGCCAAAGAAAACGGTGTAAATATGGTATTAGCTGTGGATGCAAAAGCTGCTGATGCTTTCAGCAATGATGCTAACACTCAATTTGTAGATGTAAATGCTATTCCTGATGGTTGGGAAGGTTTGGATATAGGCCCTAAGACAGAAAAAATATTTGCAGATGTTATCAAAGCTTCTAAAACTATTCTTTGGAACGGTCCTACGGGAGTTTTTGAATTTGACAATTTTACAAGCGGTTCACGCGCTGTAGGTAATGCTATCGTTGAAGCAACTAAAAACGGAGCATTCTCTCTTGTGGGTGGTGGTGACTCTGTGGCTTGTGTAAACAAATTCGGTATCGCAGAACAAGTATCTTATGTATCTACCGGTGGTGGTGCACTTCTTGAGTTTATAGAAGGAAGAGAATTGCCGGGAATCAAGGCGATCAGAGGATATTAATTGAAATTTTGAATTTTGAATTCTAAATTTTGAATTAGGGGCTGACGCCAATAGTATAATTCAAAATTTAGAATTCAAAATTCAAAATTAACCCTAAAATTTAAGGGCAATATTCGCTAATACATTTGTTCCGGCTTGCGGGAAATAGCGAAGATCATTTTTTCTTGTCCGGTCAGATCCGGATCCTTCATACCATGACCACCACACTGCACCATTAGTTTCATACTTCTCATTAAAAAGATTATTTACCTGTACATTCAAAGATAAAGATTTGAGCCCTTTCAAAAGGAAAATGTATCCTAGCCTTAGGTTGCTGACAAAATACGGATCAATACTTCTATCATTACTTTCCGAATTATCCAGATACTGTTTGCCAACATAATTAGATTGTAAACCGGCAGACCAATTTTTATAATCTACAGAAAATAAACTTCCGGTAATGATGTCCGGAGAAAAAGAAATTTGAGTATTTCCAAGATCACTAGCTACATAATCATCTATTTCGGCATCATATACATACTCTGTATAATTTTTTATCTTATTATCACTTAATGTCAGATTTCCATCCCATCTCAACCAGGAGGTAATTTTTATACCGGCAGTAATTTCAATTCCTGTACGGTAACTATCCGGCACGTTGGTAGTAAGCGCCTCCCCTATTTCATTGACTCTACCGGTCAGTACCAATTGGTCTTTATATTGCATATAATAAAGATTTACTCCTGCAGCAAAAATTCGGTTTTTATATTTATAACCCAGTTCATAATCATACAATCTTTCCGGAACCGGAGGTTTCTCATTCTCTCCTGCATCAGTATAATTATTACGGTTAGGTTCTCTATGGGCAATCCCAAAAGATGCAAAGACATTATTCTTTTGATTTATTTGATAATAAACTCCGGCCTTGGGATTAAAGAAATCAAATTTTTCATGCACGTCAAGCACCTGCATTGCCTGTGTAGGTTTCCAGAACTTACTATTTTGTCCGCTGATTTTATAATCGATATGACGGTACTGCATATCTGCATACAAATTCAACTTTTCCGATAAAGCATACTCTGCTTTCAGATAAATATTTTCATCGGTTTTTTTTCCTTTTCCACGGTAGTATTCATGTTCCGGATAAAAATCGGAGTCTCCTGCATAATTTTTCACCCAGATTACCCGTCCGAAATGATCCCCATCATAATAATTAGCACCACCGCCAACAGACATATTCCATTTTTGGTTGACATAATTCAAAGAAAATATCATTCCTCCAAAATAATTGTCTAAGTGTTTTCTCCTAACCAAATCCGTCTTTTCTACTAAATTTCCATCATATATAAATGGAGTCAATGCATATTCCTTGAGTTTTGCTCCACCCTTATATTCCTCATAATATCCATCACCTTTGGTATAATGTAAAGCCACGTTTAATTTCAAGGAAGGGTCAAAAGCATGCAATAAACTCAATTGATAATTGGTTTGCAGGTAATTATCCGTTTGATCATCATAATACATTTCCCGCCCATTAGCATCTACCCCCATCAAACCACAAGAATTGTAAGTGCGGTTAGTGTTCAAACTATCCTGCGGAACACCATCCCAGGCATGATAGGTCTTTTCTTCACCTCCGAAAATGATAAACTTAAGCAAAGTATTATCATTATAATAACCAGCCTGGGCAAAATACGATTTCAGATCAGCACTTGCCCGGTCGATATAACCATCCGAACTGATATGAGACAGGCGGGCATCAAAAACCCAATGATCACCAATCTGTCCGGTACCTACCTTCACAGTAGCCTTGGATGTATTGAACGAGCCATAAGAACCATTAAACTCAGCATACGGATCGGAAGGTATATTTTCCGTTTTGAGGTTAATACTTGCCCCGAAAGCTCCGGCACCATTGGTTGAAGTCCCTACCCCCCTTTGCACCTGTAAATCCTGTATAGAAGATGCAAAATCCGGCATATTCACCCAAAACAAGCCATGTGATTCGGAATCATTCTGCGGAATACCATTGGTAGTAACATTGATACGATTGGCATCCGTACCCCGTATTCTGAAGCTTGTATAACCAATTCCATTACCAGCATCTGAAGTTGCCACCAAAGAAGGGGTAATGGTCAAAAGAAACGGGATATCCTGTCCGAAGTTCTCCTTTTCTATAGTCTTCTTATCCACATCAGAATAGCTCAAAGGAGTTTTTTCCCGGGCACGGGAAGAAATCACCTGTACTTCCTGCAAATTAAAAAGTCGAAGACTGTCTTTCATCTCTTCTGAGAAAGAAGAAAATACTGCTGATAAGAATACCAGCATCAATAAAACCTTTTTCATTGTATAATAAACATTTTATGAAGATGTCTTGAGAACAACTTCTGCATTCAACAAAAAAGGGGATTTTGAGATATATAGAACACTCTAAAGGAAGGCTGCCGCCGGCTGGCAATCTTTATTCCTACGCCGGTACAAACCGGTTCAGGTTCAAAGGGTATAATCTCAGTCTGATGGTCAAGCCAACAGACACCCCTAAAGATATTGGGTGCAAAGGTAGGTAAAAAAATTCTTTATATAACTAACACCTGTTGCTTTTTTTTATACATAGATAACAAATTTGTCATACAAGATATGCGAAAAATGTCATTACATTTGTGTTTACCTAACAATAAAAAGAATTAAAACATAAGACAATGAAAAAGAATTTATTATTGATCTTATTACTCGTCGGATTCGTATCTTGTTCAACCTATAGCTATCAAAGTATGGCGAATATAGACAACAATATCAAGAAAATAAACATCGGAATGACTCAGGAGGACGTGATCTCCATCCTCGGAAATTTTTACGAAATTATAGATTCCAAAAAAGAATCTGTCATTCTGGGTTATAAAAGCTACGATAATGGAATATATAAGCTCACCTTCCAGAATGGGGAACTTACAGAATGGCATAAAGAATGGTTCACAAGAGAAACATCTTCTTACCAGCCAAATGCAACATCCAGTACTAGTCAACCCATCAATGCAACTGTCACACAAGATATTTTTGACAATCTGCAATACACAGACAGTGAAGGAAAAACAGTCACCATCAAAAAAGATATTTTTGAGAATACCCAGATAGAAGACAACAGAGGAAATAAAATAAGTATCAAAAAAGATATCTTTGGTGATACTCAAATTGAAGATAACAAAGGAAACAGATCGTCTATGCGGAAAGATATTTTCGGAAACTTATCATATATTAATAATGGAGAAGAAATATCCATCAAAAGAGATATTTTCGGAGATCTTTCGTTTAGCGGAGGAGGAAAAAATGCAAAATTGAAAAAAGACATTTTTGACACCCGTACTTACTCTGATAGTAAAGGAAACAAGATAGAATTCAACAAAGAGGTATGGGAAAATTTCATGAAAAGCAATGATAATAATGACCAGATATTCTTTATCAGTCTGATAAAGAAATATTTATATTCTTGATTTCTTGATTATTATACGAATATTTTCTTTAAGGCCTTTTTCCTTGAAAAATAACACATTCAACTAAAAAATCCGGATGATTTCTTTCTGAAATCATCCGGATTTTTTAGTTGAATTTTAACAGAACAAACCCTTACTCTTCTGTTTTATCTTTTTCTTCTACAGCAACCTCCTCTGTATTTTCTTCCTTTTCCTCTTCTTTAAAATCAGTTATACCGGCATCAATCAACATATTATACCAATTGATAATTTTCTTGATATCTGATGGATATACTCTTTCACGGTCAAAATCCGGCAAAATTTCTGTAAAAAACTTACGAAGTTGGTCTGGCTGAGAATTAACAGATATAGACAATTTTGCTCCGTTTTCTTTTTCTTTGATGGTAGTTAATACTGTTGACAAAGGCACTTCTTCAGAAGAAGTATAAATAGCGATATCGCCTAAAGAAACCACTTTATCTCTGGGGTATGTAGGGATTCTTTTTTTGTCCACAATAGATTCAACTACATACATGTTTTTCCCCTGAGAGATCAATTTGTATAGTCCGGGTTTTCCGGATACAGATAAGATTTTTTTTAACATAAAAGATTTATTTTAAAATAGGCTTCATCAAAGCCCCGGTCTTAATTTTCGAAGCAAAAGTAATATAGTATTTTGAAACAGGCAAAATTTTTTTTGTTTTTATCGTATAGGAAAAATAAAGAAAATCAAAGATTGTGAAGAATAGAAAAATATATCTTTTCCACCTGAGGAATCAAAGCTTTTTGATCATCATTATCAATTACAAAATCACTTTTCCGGCACTTTTCTTCATCTGACAATTGTGCCGCCATGCGTTCTAATACCTGTTGTTTTGAGTATCCATCGCGTTCAAGTACCCTTTTTAGACGTATCTCAATCGGGGCTTTCACTGTAACAATCCGGTCCATTCCGGCATTAAAACCTGATTCAAAAAGAATGGCTGACTCCATAACAACAACCGGAGCCTGTTGATTTTGTGTCCACTGCAAAAAATCCTGCAAAACAACAGGATGAATCACACTGTTAACAAAAGAAAGATTGTCCTGATCAGAAAAGATAAGGGATGCTAGCAATTTTTTATCCAATGTATTTCCGGTATACAAATGATCGCCAAATCTGGATATCAGTGCTTTTCTGATTTCCGGAGAAGATTCTGTCAATTTTTTACTTTCCTGATCTGCCACATATACAGGAATTTCTAAAAGTTTGAACAAAGAAGATACAACTGACTTCCCCCCTCCTATGCCACCGGTAATACCTATTTTAATCATTCGATTGAACCTGTTCAAGTAAATATTCCACTTTTTCAGGACTAAACCTGTATTTCTTCAAGAATTCCGGTTTCCGGGAGATCTCAACACGAACAGTAGAAGTAGTATCTTTTTTTACATCTGCATAATAAACCGAGGCTTCAAAATCGGAAGGATTAACACTTGCATATAATGATAAAGGAAGTAAACAGGAGACCTGTACCACTGCAGGAAAAGTTCTCAAACGAAAATTTTCAGGAAAATTCTTGGCTATAATAGGAATTTCAAAAACCTTCTCTGTATATTCTTCCACACTATATGAAAGTTTCACGGAAGAAATATTGGTCTTTAATCCATTTGCCGGATCAATCTTCACTTGTATATTGCCGGATTTATCTACATTCAGTAATTTTATTTCTTTTGTATATATCCCTTGCAAAGTATCCAGAATTTCTTTTGAACCGAAAACGGTCACTACAGAAGGATCAAAATGCACCTCTCCGGTCAGCATAAATCCGGCAGCCGGCTCTATATCACCCTGCAAAAAAACCGGTATCTTTCTGTTTGTCAACCTATTATAATCCAATACAATGATATTAGGCTGACATGAAAGCAATTTTGTTTCATGGGATAATATTCTCTGACATTCAGATTCAATATATTTAGCAGGTATCGTATACGTATTATTTTGCGGTTTCAATGTCCCCAGGTCAAACCTGAGAGAATCAAGCTTAGATCCAAATTTATAGTTAAGTATGGTAACCCCTCTATCCTGCACCCTCAATTCAATTTCATTCGGAAGAGACTCATTAAAAGCGATATTTTCAGGCACATTCGAATAAGAAACAGGCACAGAAAATATCCCTTCTGCCGTTTCCTGTAATGTTTGCATAAGCCAGAAACCGGCAGAAAACAAAAGAAAAAATAAAAATATGAAAGCTTCCCTCCATTTATCACCCTGGAAGAAAGCTTTGATATTTATTTTTGCATTTATCTTATTTTTCCGATGGAGCATTGGGTAGGGCAAAAACAGATGCTTTATCTATTTTGATTTTCACATTATCAGCAATTTCTATTACAAAATTATTGTCATTGATTTCTTTAATTTTCCCATAAATACCTCCGGAAGTAATAACCTTATCTCCTACCTGCATAGCTTCGCGGGCTTTTTGCAGATCCTTCTGTTTTTTCTGTTGAGGACGTATCATGAAAAAATAAAAAATAGCGATGATGGCGATCATCATAATCCAGCCATATGAACTTTGGCCAGTTGTTCCTGTAGTCCCTGTTCCTGTTTCTGCCTGTAATAAAATACTTAATAGATTCATAATGATTTATATAAATAGTTTACAAAATTCAAACTACTTCTTTAAGCAATAGACAGAAGCCAAATTTATTTGGATGATGTTATTGCGAGAAATAGCCGGATAAAATCCAACCACAAATTTACTGAATAATATAGAAAAACAAAATGTCTGCATGACAAATCATTCCGTCGTTAACAAAACTTAATTTTTGAATAAGATATTTTCCTTCTTCAATTCTTCCACAATGGCATCTAACACTCCATTGATAAAGACAGCACTTTTGGGTGTACTAAACACTTTAGCCAGATCAATATACTCATTCAATGTAACATTAACCGGAATAGAAGGAAATGACAACAATTCAGCTACTGCCATCTGCATAATATACTGATCTATACTTGCAATACGTTCAAAATCCCAGTTGACCGTGTGTTTGGAAATCCGTTGGTCTATTTCTTCCCCCTGAATCATGGACTGACGAAGCAGTCGGACAGCAAAATCTCTGTCTTCCAAATCCTTGAACATCGGAAGTAATTCCTGTTGTTTACCGCTTTCCGCTTCAAATCTTTTAATGGTTTTCAGCACAAAAGTTTGAATAATCTCTACATCATCATTCCAATAGACACTCTTATCTTCCAGAATATCATCCAGCTCTTCGTTACCGTAAATGTATTTTTTAAATACCTGACGCCAAAATTCCCTGTCCGATTCATAATTATCCGGAGAAACGAGCAGCTGTTTGTAATTATCGGAATCAATGATCTGATTCAACAGTTTTTTTACGAAACCGGAATCGTCCGTCCAGAAAGATCCGTCCTTAGCTGCAAAATCCTGCAAAATTTCATTTTCTGCTAATTGTGCAGCCAAACGATTATCAATAAAACGGGTATTGGGATTTTTTTCTTCTTCTGTTGCCAGATATTTATGTTTCCTCAGATCCAATCTTTTTTGTTCCGTATCAACTAACTGAGGAATAAGCAAGAGAAGGTAATGATACAATTCATAAGACTTTTGAAGACTAAACAACAACTCACTTTCAGCAAGTTTGAGATCTTTGCTCTCCTTCTGATAAGTAGAAAATAATACCTGGAGAACTTTCGAACGAATAATAGTACGGTTGATCATTATAAAAGAACGTTTTCGTTAAGCAATAAGCAGAAGCCAAATTTATTTGGATGATGCTATTGCGAGAAAATAACTAAATTTATTGCACATCTTTATTTGGGCAACAAAGATAAATATTAAATTTTAATTTTTACTCACAAAGAAGCATCTCATCTATTAAATATTCTAATTCAGAAAGAATTTATTTTAAAAACATTAGAATATTAAAAAAATAACCTGCATATTTGTAGTTAATTTATTTATAAGTTGTTTAATATTTAAGTAATCAATACAATGGAAAACTCGCCAACAGTAAACGAAAAAGATAATGGGGTTGTCTTCACCAGAACCATCAAAGCCGGTAAACGAATCTATTATCTTGACGTTAGAAGAAATAAAAGAGGTGAACTTTTTCTGACAATAACAGAAAGCAGGAAAATAAACACAAAGGACACAGATCAACCGTTTCAACTAGAAAAACAGAAAATCTTTCTGTATAAAGAAGATTTTACTTGTTTTCTGGAAGGATTGGAGGATGTTATTTGTTATGTAAAAGGCAATAACACCGTAGACTTTGTACCTCATGCCAACAAAAAAGAAGATGAAAATAAATTTGATTCCGAAGATATGAATGAAAACTCTTTCGAACAGGAAATAGAAGTTTTCGATGACGAAGAGGATGGTCAAATCACTTTTAAATTGGATTTTTAATTGGCATTGAACAAGTTTTTCCTTAAACACCTAATATGTTTTGCAGGATACTTTTTATCCTGCCCTGTTTTTTTATTTTCCCAATCTTCAACAGAAGTATCCGAAACAACAGACAGTATTATTCAATTAAAAGAAGCTGTGGTGGTTGCATATGGGACTTCCAATCTAAAAAATTATGCGGGAACTGTCCGAGAAGTAAAATCTCATTTTCCTGGAATTTTTTCTACCGATTTTGAACAGTTATTACAAGGAAGAATCAGTGGTCTGCAATTTTTCCGTTCATCAGGGCAAGTTGGTTCCGGATCCCAATTACGGATTCGGGGAACAGGTTCCATGAATGCGAGCAATGAGCCTTTGTATGTAGTTGACGGAGTGCCGGTCACATCCGGATCTGTAAGTCAGTCCCTTCCCGTTTCCGATAACCTGATGAATACCCTGAATCCGGAAGATATTCAAAGTATTACAATATTAAAAGATGCTGCTGCATCCTCTTTATATGGTTCCAGAGCAGCCAATGGTGTAGTTCTGATCACAACAAAAAAAGGAGTACAGGGTAAAACAAAAATCAAATTTTCAGCAAATCTGTCTTTTACGCCCGATTTTGCTTATAACAATTTCGAAACCTGCACTCCCGAAGAAATGCATATGCTGGTCTACGAAAACCGGTATAATGAATATATCGATCAAGGGAAAAGTCCGCAGGAAGCAGCCACATATGCTCAAAACAAATTAAACGGATTATTTCCTCAGGATACGCAAGGATATTATGATTGGGAAAATGCTTTACTGAGAACAGCAATCTATCAAAACTACAATGTTTCTGTGGCCGGAGGAAATGATATAACCAAATATTATTCATCATTATCCTATTCTGGTGAACAGGGACGCTCTTTTGAAAATGAACTGCAAAGAATTTCAGGAAGGTTAAATGTTCTGCAAAATCTAAACAGAATTTTTAGTTTAGGATCAAATATTTATTTCTCCAAAATCAAACGTTCAATGTTCAAAGATACCCGGGATCCGGAAACCAATTATTTCTACGGAATGAGAAACTTACTCTTTCAGGATTGGCAACCGGAAGATCAGGCCGGAAATCCGGTGACTACCCGTTATCCGAGTTATGCATATAATTATCCGTATTATTCAAATCTTAAAGATATTCATTCTGATATTTTCAAAGCATCTGCCATAGAAACTTTAGGTATCCGATTACTTCCCTCTCTGAACCTAAAATCTATTTTCAGTTACGACCAAACACAGGTAAATGACTTTTCCTGGTTTAGTCCACAGTATTATGGAACATCAAGTACTAACGGAGAAATCAACGAACATTCCACTCAAATCGTCAAATGGGTATCTTCCAACACCCTGAATTACAAAAAAACTTTCAATAAATACTCCATTGATGCCCTTTTAGGCTTTGAAGCCGAAAAAAATAAAACCGAATATGTTCGTGCTACAGGCAAACAACTATCCAATAGCTATACCCGAAGTATCGCATCTGCAGGAAGTAAAGATGCAACAACTTACTCTTATGACAACAGTATGATGTCTCTTTTCTCCAATCTTCTGGTCAGTTATGATGATCATTACAGCTTATCCTGCAGTTTCAGGAGAGATGGCTCTTCCCGTCTCGGACCAGATACTCGCTGGGGAAATTTCTGGTCAACCGGAGCGTTATGGAGAATAAGCAAAGAATCCTTCATGGAAAATACAGACTTTTTAGATGATCTACACCTGAAATTATCTTATGGCGTAAATGGCACACAACCTATAAACAACTATGGATATATGTCTCTATATTCTTTAGGATATATATACAACGGCCAACCCGGAGGCATTACCACCACACTCGGAAATGAAATGTTGACATGGGAAAACAATCATGTCTTCAATATAAGTCTTGGAGGAACATCCCGCAACAATAGATTTTACGGAAGTGTTGTGTATTATACAAGAAATACCGATCAATTGTTACAGGATGTACAATTATCCCGGATCACAGGCATTTCTACTCAACTGGATAATGCAGGAAGCATTAATAATCAGGGAATTGAAATAGACCTTTCCGGAACAATTATTACAACAAGAAATTGGATCTGGACCCTGAATATGAACTTATCTACTTTAAAAAGTAAAGTTACTCATTTATACGACCGTTCCGATGTAGTATGGTATGATAACCCATCCAACAAAAAGGCACAATTTATATACAAAGAAGGATATTCCCCAAAATCTTTTTATGGAGCAGAATGGGCCGGCGTTGATCCGGAAAATGGGAAGGCTATGTGGTATTTGAACAATGAGGAATCGCCCGATCTGATTCACAAAGGACGACCAGTCACTTATTCTCAAAACAAAGCCGATTATGTGATTATTGGCTGTGCAGATCCCCAATTTTATGGTGGTATTAATTCGGATTTGTATTGGAAAAACATTACCCTCTCGCTGCATTTCATCTACTCTGTCGGAGGAGATGCTTACAATGCAACCGGAAAAGACAATCAGGATGATGGTTATTACAATGCCCGGGTAATGAGCAAAAAAGCATTAAACCGCTGGCAAAATCCGGGTGATCAAACCGATACTCCACGGAGAACGTACGACCAGACTTCTGCCCAGGGATTTCAAAGCAGATGGATAAGTAATAATGATTATATCAGATTGAAATCAATACAATTATCATATCAAATACCAACTATTACTTTAACAAAAACACCTTTTTCAGGAATAAGATTTTTTGCCAATGCAGCGAATCTGCTGACTTGGGCAAAAGAAAAAGAATATGATCCGGAGGTGGATGTCCTAGGTATCAGAGGTTGGGAGATGCCTATCGGGAAAACATATGCTTTTGGGGTAGATATTGAATTTTAAACGTATGTTGAAAAGAGCAAAATTACATATCATTTTTTATCTCTGCATGTTCATCCTTTCCGGATGTTCAGATTTCTTTGATCAGGAACCCGACGACTCCATTCCTTCCGGGAAAGCTATGCAAACAGTTGCTGATGCACAGGTCGCCCTGAATGGAACCTACCGGTTAATGACTGATATCAATTATTACGGCCGACGGTTTCTTTTCTATGCAGATATGAAGGGTGGTGATTTTTTTACTCCGTCTTTAGGAAGAGGAGATCATGAATTATTTACATTTACTCACGAAGAGAATATATCTTCATACGTAACATATTGGGATATTATATATAAAGTATTACTTCAAACAAATCAAATCATTCAGAGCATTTCTTCGGGAAAAGTAAAGGTGATATCAGAGAATGAACAGACAACACTCAATGATATTTACGGACAAGCTCTGTCAATCAGAGCTTTATGCCATTTCGACTTAGTCAGGTTATATGGATATCCCTACCTGAAAGACAATGGGGCATCCTGGGGTGCAGCTATTGTAACACGACCTTTGAACTCAAAAGAGCAACCCGACAGAAATACTGTAGCAGAAACCTATGAGCAGGTTATACAAGACCTGAACAATGCTATTCCTCTATTAAAAAACAGCAAAAACAACGGATACTTCAATCAATTTGCAGCTAAAGCTTTATTATCCAGAGTATATCTATACCATGGGGACTGGCAGAATGCATATGAAACAGCATTAGATGTAATAGAAAATTCAGCTTGTACACCTTATACTAATGAAGAATGGGCATCTTCCTGGAAGTCGGCATTTGGTTCTGAATCATTATTGGAACTGTTTATCAATCCTTCAGAAAACGATCTGGCAGCCTCATCTCCCACTTATTTTCTTCGTCCAAGAGAAGTTACATCCGGAGCTTTAGGTGCTACCGTAGCTGGCAACCACTTTCTTAATTCCTTATCGGAAGATCCGGATGATGTGCGGTGGACTGTTATGGGAGAAGACGAATATGCCATAAAAAATACAATTCCCGGTCGCCGGGGAAGGGTATTAAAATACGAAGGAGATGGTAAAAGCCTTACTACAGCTACCAATATCAAACTGATCCGAATTTCGGAAATCTATCTGATTGGAGCAGAAGCTGCATTAAAAAAGGAAGAACAAGACCTGGAGAAAGTCACCGAATGGTTAAATGTTATCAAAAGAAGATCTCCTAATCTTCCTCCGGCAACAAAAAATGATACCAATCTCGAAAAACAGATTTTAGAAGAAAAAAGAAAAGAATTATTTGCTGAAGGACACCGTTATTTCGATTGTATGCGTTTGGGAAAGACAATAATCTTTGATGAAGCTATTTTTGGAGAGCCTGTTATTCCTCCCAACGGACGTTCAACAAGTGTCGATTGGAATTATTACAAATGTGTTCTTCCGATACCTTTGGAAGAAATTTTAGCTAACCCGTCAATAGAAGTACAACAAAATCCGGGATATTAAAAAACGATGTATACATCCATTGTCATAGAAGATGAAGTCCGTCCACGAGCAGTTTTGTTGGACAAAATTCGTAGCTATACCCCATTGATAGAAGTTGTTGATGCTTGTGGAGATGCAGAAAGTGGATTAGAAAGTATTCTTACACATCATCCGGACCTGATATTTCTGGATATCCATTTAAGAGGGAACAACGGATTCTGGCTGTTGGCCGAATTAAAAAAAAGAGATCTTCACCCCTATGTTATTTTCATAACGGCCTTCTCCACACCGGCATATATGCAAGAAGCTATCCGCCTATCTGCCATTGATTATATCTTCAAGCCGGTAAACCCGTCGGATTTGGTATCTGCCGTAGAACGTTTCATTCAAAAATATGAAATGAAACACGCTTACTTCCCTGCAGAATCTACCGAACCGGAAAAATATGTACTGTTTCGTATTTCCGGAAAAAACTATATGAAAACATCTATCCCGGAGATCTGCTGCTGCGAAGCAGATGGTGTTTGTTCTATTATTCATTTATACAACGGTGAACAAAAAACATTGGGAGAAAGTCTCAAACAAATCGAAGCCAAATTGCCGGAAGATTTCATTCGTATTGACAGAAGATATATTGTGAATTTGCCATATGTCAGGAAGGTTAATTTACTACAAAAAAACTGTTACATAGAAACAAGAAACGGAGGAATATTTATCACTCCTTCAGAAAATGGCTTAATCCTTTTAAAAAAGAAATTAGATGAAGGGGTACTCCGTTAAATATTATTTTTTATATCTCCTCTTGTGGATATCTTATCCATTGGCAGCATTTTCACAACAAAACACTGTCAAACAACAATATACATACAAAAATTACACCTTACATGATGGACTGCCTCAATTACAGGTAACCCATTTGATGCAGGATCATAAAGGATATATATGGGTTTCCCATTGGAACGGTATCAGCCGGTTTGACGGTTATTCTTTCAAGACTTTTTCTAAAGATGAAGGACTGATGAACCATGCTGCTTTTCATGCTTTGGAATACCAACCTGATACCCTGGCCATACTCAGTCCGTGGGGTATTGCCATAGGAAATGAAAAAGGATTTAATCCTTATGAGTTTCCCCCTGCTTGTATCAGCGACAGAAATTCATACATTCTACCACTAGATGATAAACTGTTTTTATCTAATCTGAATACACCTGGAATACTTGAAAGAAAGCATCTGATTTTTGATATCAAAACACATCAAATGGATTCTTTACCTACACTACAGGAAATATTTGTCCACGGTCTGATAGCAGGAAGAAACTCAGAAAATTATGCTTTGCTGACTGATAGTTGCATTATTTTTATGCAACAACTTTCCATCAAAGAAAAAAAATACTGGAAACGAGTGTATAACGATTTTTCCTTATCACCAATGGGCGAATGGTGGGGATATTGTCGGAAAGAGAATACATTCTACCGGATTATAAAGAAAAATAATGAATATCAGGAAATCCCGACTCATATATATATTCCTCAAACCTCTACAAGAATATTTGCCAATACTTTTACAGTTACCTGGGAAAATAAAATTATTTTTTACGACGAAAAAAATGAATTATTCCGGGCTGACACAAAAGAAATTGAAAGTTTGGGCCGGAAATTCAGCCTGATCCGGAATTTCATGACCGACAGGGAAGGAAATTTGTGGTTAGCCACTGAAGAGGGTTTGTTCAATTATTTCAAATGCAGATTCCGTACCACTAAAATCTTCCCGGACGAATCTTCTGATATGACCTGGAGTATTGCTCAAAGTCCCAATGGCAATATGCTTTTTGGCACATCCGGAAAAGGACTCTTCCAACTCGATGATTTACAGTTGAAAGCAGTAAATGTAATGCGAATGGCTGATAAAGATTACGATGGAAATATTATGCGCGTATACATGGGTGCTGCCAAAAACAAACAGGGGGATGTCTATGTCCCCTATAACAGAGGCTTATTACAATGGAGTAAAGACAACAAACTTCATTTCACCTCTTTATTCGGAAACCCTCAAATGATTATACCCAATAATAATCAGGGAGATACTCTTTATGCTGCTACATGGGGAGGCATGCTAAGCATTTATCCCAATGGAAAGATCAGGGAATACAAAGAATCCGCCGGATTTTCTCCTCATCAGAACGAATCCATTGCAAGGGACAAATATGGAAGATTTTGGTTAGGCGCTTCTCAAAAAGAATACTTGCAAATATTTGACGGTGATACTGTCACACAATGGAAGGGTTCAATGGCTAACAATATCATTTCTCTGGCTTCCGATTATAAAGGGAATATTTGGATGGGAAATCACAAAGGGCTATTCATGTATGAGCATGAGAAAGAGTATCATATATTCAAAGAAAAAATACAAACTCCTGTTTATTTAATCGCTCCTTATGGCGACAGTTTAATGGTAGTTGCTACCCCTGTGAAACTATTTATCATCCATCTGAAGAAATATTATGAAACCGGGATAGAAAATATTGTTTGCTTTGATGAAAACAGTGGCTATACTGCAGAAGGTTGTATTCAAAATTCATTTTGTATTGACAATGAGGGATATATGTGGATCCCTACCATCAAATGTGCTTATCGTTTTCATCCGGGAAAATCAGATATATCAGCCATCTATGACAAGCCTTTGATTGTGAACATGCAATACTCTTCCGACAGGGAAACATGGCACGATATGAATCTTTTATCAAAAGATATCCCTTTACAACATCATTACAATTCTTTGCGGTTTGATTATTTATCTCTTTCATTTAATGCTCAATTAAATGTGAAATACAGGTATCGCTTGATTGGATATGACAAAACCTGGTCGGAACCAACTGATCTGCGCACAGCAAACTACACAAACCTTCCTCCGGGAAAATATCAATTGGAAGTGCAGACATCCATCAATAGCGAACAATGGTCTGAATCAGAACTATCAACATCCATTCGCATAAAAGCTGCCTTTTGGCAAACCGGGTGGTTCACATTGCTTGTATGCCTTCTATTGATAAGCACCGGATATATCCTTTTCCGTTGGAAAAACAAAAAGAAGATGGCACAACTGGAACACGCAAAACAAGTCAATGAACTGAAACTAAAGGCAGTCCGTCTTAAATCCATTCCTCACTTCAGCGCCAATGCACTTACTAATATTGAGTATTTCGCACTGGAAAATAACAAGGAAGAATTAAGCAAATATATGTCCTTATTTTCACAATATACTAACCAAACCTTAATGGATGCCGATAAAAACTCACATTCGCTATATGATGAACTGGAATACGTAAAATTATACCTCCAATTGGAAAAACTCAGGTATGGCGACTTATTGGAATACTCCATCGACATAGATCCTTCAATGGATTTATCAGTCGAAGTACCGGTTATGTTCTTACATACCTACTGTGAAAATGCTGTCAAACATGGACTGAGTAGAAAAAAATCTACCGGACATCTGGAAATTGTTATCCGAGACATGAAAGAGTATTTTATGATCGAAGTAAAAGACGATGGTATCGGACGGGTTGCTGCAGAATCTTCCGGTTCATTCTCCACTAAACAAGGATTAAAAATCCTGGAAGAACAGATACAACTATATAACCGAAACAATAAACATCTCATTTCTCAGGAAGTTATTGACTTAAAAGACCTCCACAATAACCCCACCGGTACGATCTTTAAAATAACCATACCTTATAAATTTCAGTATAATTGAGATTTCTTAATTTTTAATTTAAAATCCCCCCGTTCATTCTAAAAACAGGGCCATTCATTCGTTTTTTTAAATTTTACATTAGTTAAGGTTTATTGGATGATTACTTTTGTGTACATATTTATTAATTAATCCAATGAAGACAAAATTATTTCTATTTATTGCTTTTTTAGGCGTTATTTCTGTTAATGCAAAGGAAATTTCAGTAGTTTCTCCTTCAGGAACAACTACACTGTATGAAACTTTAGATCAGGCTATTCAAAATGCACAATCCGGAAGTACATTGTATCTTTCGGGTGGTGGTTTTATCATGACGGATTCCATTAAAATCAAGAAAAAACTGACCATCATCGGCATCGGACATCATACAAAAAATGACAATGCAGATGGAAATACTATTGTGCAGGGAAACATTTGTTTTGAATCAGGAGCAGATAATAGTGCGGTGATGGGAATTTATTTGGCTGGAAATATAAACATTGGCACTGCCGAAAACGCTGTAAAAAACGTATTGATACGATATTGTAATATAAATAGTGTACAGGTGCTTAATAGCGGATGTTTAGAATTGGTTGTGAATCAAAATTATGTGAGAAATAATGCAACCTTTGGAAATGCAGACACAAAAATTACCAATAATGTGATACATTCCATTAGCAATGTGAATGGAGGTGAAATAAAGAATAATCTTATTCGACATTATCATCCCTATCATTTTCTTACAAACATAAATCATTCCATTATAAAAAATAACATTAATTGTGAATGCTATGGCGGAAATACAATATCTGGAAGTAACAACACAATAGACAATAATATGGGGGAAGCCTATAGTTATGGCGATAATTATAAGATTGTTTCTAACACGGAAATGTTTGAAAATCTCTCCGGCATCACATCTTTAGGTAACTTCCACCTCAAAGAAGGCTGTATCGGCATCAATGCCGGAACCGATGGCAAAGACATCGGTATTTACGGAGGAACAGGATTCAGTGATTCTGCCCTCCCTCCCATCCCACGTATTGTTTCCAAAAGCATCCCGGAACAAACCGATGAAAATGGTAAGTTAAAAATACAGATCAGGGTTAAAGCTCAATAATCTAATTCAAAATGATGAATATAAGAAAATATTCAATAATACTTTTCCTGCTTATATGGCCCATTTCCATATATGCACAGCAATTAACACAATTTGAATACTGGTTTGATGATAACTATGCATCCCGAATCGGCATGAGTGTAGCTTCGGTCTCCGAAACCATCATCAATAAAGAAATTAATACCAATCAGTTGCTTCCCGGCATGCATTGTCTGCACATACGACTCCGGAATTCAGACGGATCTTATAGCGGTATCTCATCTTCTTATTTTTTCAAAATGGGAGGATCTGGTCTGCGAACAGGAAAAGTAGAATATTGGTTTGATAATGAGTATGAGCATCGACAAGTGATTGCATTAGGAAATACGCAGGATATTACCATCATAACAGATCTCCCTACAGAATCACTTCCGGAAGGTTTACACATGCTCCATATGCGTGTGGAAAATACCGATGGTTCCCTCAGTAGTATTTCTTCCGACTACTTCTTCAGGGGCGGTAATATCGGACAACAAAATTCCCAATTGGAATATTGGTATAACGATGATTTCGACAACCGGAAATCAACTATACTTGGTTCCGGAGAAGACATCACATTAGATGCAGTATTCGCTACAGATGAGTTAAGCTCGGGATTGCATAAATTCAGCATGCGTACAAACATCCCCGGACAAAGCTGTAGCGCCATATACAGTGGTTTTATACTGAAAACCGGATACGGCAATATCTCCGGATTCGAGTACTGGTTTGATGATGATTATAAAAACAAACGCATCATTACCTCACAAAATACGGCCAAACATATACTGATCACAACTGATATTGATGCTTCAAATTTAAGTAACGGTTTACATCGTATTAATTATCGAGCTTCAAGTGAAGGGAATAATTTCAGTTCAATCAAAACAGATTATTTCCTGAAAGGAATAAACCTGACTGGAAATACCGCTACAGAAAACGCCAATGTAGTCTCCTGGAAGTATTGGTTTGATGATGATATAACAAACTCGGTTGAAAAGGAAGTTACCAATCCTGCCCAAACTATTGATATCACAGATATTCTCTCAGCTCAGGCATTAGAGTATAACAAAAAACACCTTCTTAACCTGGAATTTAAAAATTCAGCCGGTAGCTGGAGTGAAACAAATTCCACAATATTCAATAAAGCAGTTGATATCGCCAATTGTCAGATCAACACTTTATATCCAGACATAAATCCATCTGTGTATCAGGTAGAAAACCTCGCAACAATACACCGTTATTTTAAAATTACAGATGAAGCCGGAAAGGCTGTTCCCGGAATGAAAATCGAATATACAGTTAACAATATCAACAAAGTATTCTCCTCTACCATCAGTGATACTACTGGAATTGTCGATGTTAATTTCCGTATCTGGGGAGAAGATGCTTTTGACACATCCGATGACCTTATTCCGGCTTATAGTATGCGAGAAATAAAATTCAAAAGGCTTTGTGATACTTCCGGAACAGAAAAAAAAGTTACCCGAAATGCTTTCCATCCGGTAGCTATCGGTGTATATCCTTATGATAGCGACACAAGAACTTTCGGATTTGAAGCAGGAATGAATCTCGGCGGAGAAGTAGAGTTGGCTCATATTGCATCCGAATTGGGTATTTCAAATAGAATCACTCTTTCTAATTTGTACGAAAATGATGTGCATAAGGGTATCAGCTTTTCTTCAAAATCAAAAGCAGGAATATCTGCCGATTTTAGTTATTCTAAAGAAGTGGCTGCTTTTCCTTCCCTGAGTTTCGAAGGAAACGCTTCTATTGGTACAGAAATAGAATACAACCAAACATTAAAGGAGAATTTATCCTTCGGTTACATGTCATATCTGAAAATTGCGTATAATGTGCTTTACATGTTATACCGATCAACGGGATATATCGAACCTGAAACTCATTATGCATTGCATGCCATAGGTTCTTATTTAGGAACGAATGACAAAGCATCCACAAGTATTCAAAACAGCACATCGTTTGCACTGACTGGAGGATTAGAGGCTTCTGCGAAATCAAAATACAAAGAGAATGCACTAGGTATAAAAGCGAATGCAAAAGGACATTGCGCATTTGAATTTGGAGAAGAAAACAAATTCACCGGTAGCAAAAACGAAATGCTTAATACCCAAACTGCAGGTGCGGAATTGGAAGGAAGTATAGGACTTGGCATAAATTTCAAAACAGGAACTGAAACTTTCGGAGGATCAATGTCAGCTACTCTGACTTCCGCAATAGGTCTTGAAAGACAATCCATTGCAGGAACAAAAATTTTGAAAAAAGGAAGTATTTCCAAAGAATCAAAAATGCAAACTGACCTCGGATTTTTCAAAGGAAGTAAATTTGGTGATGGTGTAAGCCTTGAATATTCCGGAAAATTAGGTGCCAGTTTTGCTAAGAAATATGCATATTCTTTGGATTTGGAAAAACCGGTTCTGGATTTAATACAAGCTTCAGAAATGAATAATGATCCTGTATTGGGATTTTTGGCAGGTAAAAAAAGTAATTATGAGGTCAATTTTGGTTCTACTTTTTTCAATCACATGGAAAATATAGAAAACTATCTGATGAAATACGATAGTGTTCCGGGCAACAGTCCTTCCGATGTTGTTTGGTCTTCCCAAAAAACTTATACGTGTAAACTTCCCCATTCTTTGTCGCTTAAAGCAAAAGTCTGGAAATTGATTGATATTGATCTGGAATATAAATTAGGTATTTTCTTAGAGTCAAAATACCCTTTAAAAGAAGAAATTTATCACTTCCCAAGTAAAAAAACGTATCCGATAGTTGAATATGAAGACATCAACAGCTTGTTGTACTATTTTTTCCCGGTCAATTATATTGATGATATATGGAAAGAGACTACTCAGGCATTGAGCACCTGGGGTGGTGCTATCAAAGCAAAAGCTGCTGAAGAATTTGCAGGCATGATTTCCGCTTTAATCGAAGAAGATGCAAGACGTTTCAGCAATAAGGAAAGAAAATATTCCACGAACCTCAGAAGTTACACACAACTCAGGAGTTGCCAACAAACAGATTTTTCTGTTCTGGAATTTGATATTCCCGGAGAAAATAAAGCTTTCGTCTCCGGAACTCAAATTGATTTTGATTTCTATTATCCTGCAGGAGAAGTGCTCGGAAGTACTCTCGAAAAGGATACGTTTGCCATTATCAGTGATATCTTTTTCCTTCAGGCATATTATCTCGGAGATACATTATCCGTTTCTCCTTCAGGAAATTTCAATATCAAAAGTACTGTAGGTACTGACGATCTGGACTTTCTTGATATCCAACCCGGAACAGAGGTTTCTTTGTACTACAAAGCTATCGGAGAAAAGGCATGGAAAAATCTGGGAAAAGCAGGAGAATCGATATCTACCAACAAGCTCGGTGTATACGCTTTAGGTATCGGATTAAATTCAGATCATCAGGCTCCTGTAATTGAAATTGTAAAAAATGAAAATTCAAATCTTTTACAGGTTTCCATTACAGACAACTTAGGTATCAACTGGAAAAGCACCTATATCCTTGTCAACGGATTACCAATTGCATATGAAAAATCGGGAGGAAAACTTTTGGTCAATTTAACGGAAAGTGAAGTGGCTGAAGATTTATATGTCACTGTTTATGCAGAAGATTTAGCCAAAAATGCCACTACAAAAACTGAAATTTTTGCCGGTAATACGTCCATCAATCAGTCTAAAAAAACAGGCAAAGCATATATCTATCCGAACCCGGCAAGCACTTATTGCTATCTTTCCGTTCCTTCGGATATCATCACCAAACAAGTACAATATGCAATTGTAGATATAAAAGGGAAGGTAATCACCAAAGGAAATATAGAAAATGCAGAAACCTCATTGGATATATCTTCTTTTTCAGGCGGTGTTTATTTCGTAGTTGTTTTTGATCATTCCAACATAATCAGTAATTCTAAATTAATTGTAAAGTAATATGACTAAAAAACTATTGTATTTTATGTCTGTGTTGTTTGTATCCTTGCTTTTCAGCAATAATATATCAGCACAAACTTATCATGAGTCGGACAAAGAAGCTCTGCGTAACTTCCTGAAACAGCTTTCTGCTGACTCCATCAATATCAATGCAGTTAAAGTAGGTCTCTCTGATACTACCAACTGGACAACAAATGAAGAGTGGGTAAACTCCATATCAGGAATATTTTGGTGGGGAGGTAGAATCATGAGTATTGAATGGAACGATAGAGGCCTTGCCGGAGACCTGGATTTAAGTATTTGTAGCAATTTATCAGGGTTATCTATCAATGACAATGAAATCACACGACTAGAATTGCCTTATGATATGATTTCCAGTATACGATGCAATAACAATCATTTGAAATCAATAACCGGCATCGGATCCAATATAACAAGTATTTACTGCGAAAACAACCAATTAGAGTCCCTGGATTTCTATGCAGTCAACCAGTTAACAGATTTACGCTGTGCAAAAAATAAAATATCCATGCTGGATTTATCCAATTGTCCAATATTAAATTACTTGGATTGTGGTTATAATAATATACATTCTCTACATGTTCCCAACTGTTCGGAATTGAATTATTTATACTGTGCATACAATCAACTACAGGATATGAATGTCTCAACATGCAACAATTTGTCAACTCTCCTGTGTTTTGATAACAATATTACAAATTTACTTCTTAATGATTGTAAAAAACTGACTAAAATAGATTGTTCAAGCAATCCTTTGGAATATGTAGATTTCTCAACTTGTACAGCATTAGAAGAATTAGCTTGTTGTGGAACCAATATAGAAATGTTGGAGATTATCAATCTCAAATCTTTAAATGATGTAAGGTTATGGAATAATAATAAGTTATATTATTTGAATATCTCAGGATGTAGCGCTCTGCAATATTTATTCTGTGATGGCAATCAATTGAGAAATTTAGACATTTCCGGATGTCCATCTTCAATGCAAGTGAACTGTGATAGAAACAAATTACCACTTAGTAAAATATACTCCATCATTCAAAAGGCTCCAATGTGTAATGCAGGATTTCAAACAAATGTATTCTTTGATAGTTATGAAATGGAGCTGGGAGAAACATACGATCTGAATGAAGAACTTCTATTAGGAGGCAAAACTTCTTCTGTTTCGGTCTATAGAGATGACTCGCAATATGTAACTAAAGGCTCAGGTTATACATTAAATAGTAATGGAGAAATAGCTTTTACCGAGAAAGGTATTTATGATGTTTATATACAAAACGAAGCATGTGGCGGAGTCACTACAAGATTGGGAAGAATCGGTGTAGGAATCTCCTTATCTGATTTTCATGAAGGAGACATTGATGCTTTACGATGGATAAAAGATAACACAGATCATAGTGGAGCTCTAGATTGGACAGGTGATGATTATTATCAATGGAACAACATTAAATGGGATTTTGATATTGTTCCATACAGAGTTACCAGAATAGACTTACAAAATAAGAATTTGACAGGCACTTTGAATCTATCCCCACTTGAAGAACTGAAAACATTCTTTTGTACAAATAGCAGTATAAATGTATTAAACATCGAAAAATGCAAGAAACTGGTATATATGGAATTCAGCAAAAATAAATTATCTTATTTGGATGTTTCCAATCATCCGGAACTTACACATGTAGTATGCAGTAACAATGTGATTGAAAATATAAATATTTCTGCATGTCCTAAACTTGAATATGTTACTTGTGAAAACAACAGGATACCTCTTAGCAAACTTTATGAAATCGGGAAAGGAAGAAATTTATATTTCGGACAACAAGATTCGGTTTTCTTTACTAAAAAAGGTATCGAAGTCGGGAAAAGTATTCAATTGAAATCTGAAACTGTTATTGCAGAAAATCCGACTATTTTTAATGTATTAAAAAATGAACAGCCTGCAACAATAGGCAGTGACTACAATATGTCAGACGGGAGTATAAGCTTCCTTCAAACAGGAGAATACAAAATAGAAATGAGTAATGATGCTGTTGTTAACAAAGCCAGTAATCCGGCAAAAATCTCCACAGGAATAGTCTATGTATCGGAAAATGTTCAGGCAAATATTTCCGGGAAAGTACTCATCGGAAATAAATATGGAATAGAGATGCCCATCGATAACGCAATAGTTACTTTATATCAAAAAAATGAAGATGATACATATCTGGAATCCCAAAACACCCAATCTCTGGAAGACGGCAGCTATACATTCAAGGTAAAAGTCGGAGACTACGTTATCAAAGCTATAACGAATGATATCGAAAATGCTGTCCCCTCATATTATTCAAATACAAATACATTCCTGAATTACAATTGGGAAAATGCCACGATGATTCATATTTATGAGAACAATGATCTTTCGGATATCAATGTCAACATGATCATTTCCGGAAATTATGAGGAAGGCAGTTCGGAAATAAACGGTTATATTTCAAAAGACACCGGTTTTCTGAAATTTGCATCTACAGAATTATCAGAAGGTATTTGTGTTATTTTATTGATAAAAGATTCCAATAGCGATGGTTTCCAGACAGTAGCAACTACAAAAACTGACAGTGAAGGTTTTTATACATTCAAAAATCTGTCTGCAGGTAAATACAAAGTATTAGTGGATATGCCCGGATTGACGATTTCCAAACCTCAAACGGTAACAATCACTCAAGATGGACAAAAACTGGAAAATGTCAACTATGAAATCTCAGCAACAGCAATAGAAGCAAAAGGGTATGTAGGAATCAATCATATAGATACCGATAAAACGGATATAATACTTTATCCCAATCCGGTATCAGACAGATTTTACATAAATTCTCAAAAAGAAATCATACAAGTAGAAATTTACAACCTGCAAGGAACACTACAAAAATCAGTTCTTCCTGACAGCAACAACTCTATAGACGTAAATTCTTTTACTTCAGGAATGTATGTTGTACATGTTTATTTGGAGAATGCTGTGGTTATAGGAAAGGTGTTGAAAAAATAGTTGCACTATTCACAAATTTTCCCTACCTTTGCACCGCTTTAAAAATTCCGTGTGATGGGAAATTGAGAAGCATCAATTTTGAGTAACACAAACAAAAAAGAAATGAAAACATTTGAATTGACTGGCGCAGCAAGAACAGAAACAGGAAAAAAAGCTGCAAAATTGTATCGTAGTGCTAATGAGATCCCATGTGTAATGTATGGTGGTAAAGAAGTTGTACACTTCAATGTTAAAAAAGAAGGTGTACGTAAACTGATTTATACTCCTGAAATCTTTTTGGTGGATCTTACTGTTGAGGGTAAAAAATATACCGCAATTGTAAAAGATTCTCAATTTCATCCGGTGAATGAAAATCTTTTACATATGGACTTTTTGGAAGTTTCCGAAAAGAAACCGGTTGTAATGGAAGTTCCCGTTGTACTGGAAGGTTTGGCTGAAGGTGTGAAAGCAGGGGGTAAACTGGTTCTCGAAATGAGAAAACTGAAAGTAAAAGCTTTATATAAAAATATTCCGGAAAAATTAACTATCAATGTAGAAAGCCTTGGATTAGGTAAAACGATTCAGGTAGGCGCTCTTTCTTTTGATAATCTGGAATTACTGAATTCTAAAAATAACGTTGTTTGCGCTGTTAAACTGACACGTGCCGCAAGAGGCGCCGCAGCAAAAGGTTAATTTGAAAATTTTTGAATGAAGTATTTAATTGCGGGCTTGGGTAATATCGGTCCTGAATACCGAAATACCCGCCACAATATAGGATTTATGGTATTGGACGCTTTAGCAGAAGCGTCCAATGTCGTTTTTAGCGACCAGAGATACGGTGCGGTTGCCGAATTGAAAGTCAAAGGAAGAACATTAATTTTATTGAAACCTTCCACTTTCATGAACCTGAGCGGTAATGCTATTCGTTATTGGATGCAAAAAGAGAATATTGAATTGGAAAATCTGCTGGTTGTTCTGGATGATCTGGCGCTCCCATTCGGGACTTTGCGTCTGAAAACAAAAGGAAGCGATGCCGGGCACAACGGTTTGAAGCATATACAACAAATTCTTGGAACGCAGACATATAATCGTTTAAGATTCGGCATCGGCAATGATTATCCCCAAGGATATCAGGTAGATTATGTTTTAAGCGATTTCTCCCCGGAAGAAAAAGAGTCACTCCGCGAACGGATCACTATTGCCGGAGACATCATCAAGAGTTTCTGTCTGGCAGGGGTTAACAATACAATGAATCAGTATAACAACAAATGAACGAAGTTAGGATCGATAAGTGGATGTGGGCTACCCGGATTTTCAAAACGCGTACCATTGCTGTAGAAGCATGCAAGAAAAACCGTGTAATGATTAACAATGTATCTATCAAACCTTCCCGGATGATCAAAACCGGAGAGGTAATACAAGTACGCAAACCACCTATCACCTACTCTTTCAAAGTACTTCAGCTGACAGAAAAAAGGATGGGAGCCAAACTGGTTCCGGAATACCTGGAAAACGTCACCCCCCCCGAACAATATGAAATTCTGGAATTAAATAAGATCAGCGGTTTTGTCGACCGGGCCAGAGGTACCGGACGACCCACGAAGAAAGACCGCCGGGATCTGGATGATTTTGTAACTCCGATGTATGTAGATGACTTCGATTTCGACTTTGATTTCGAAAATGAAGATGACGATTAAACCGTTTTTCTGAATGGCGGTTTAACAACCTTAGCTTGCAGATTTTTATTTCTTACCTGAATATAAATAACCGTATCCAAAGATGCATACTCCGGCTTAACGTAACCTAATCCTATACCTTCTTTGGTAGTAGGAGACATTGTTCCCGATGTAACAGCACCAATCACGTCACCTTGTTCATTGACTATTTCATATCCATGACGAGGAATACCCCTTTCCTGCAATACAAACCCAATTAATTTACGGGAAACGCCTTCTTTCTTTTGCTTTTCAAGAATATCCCTTGCTATGAAATTTTTCCCTTCGGCAAATTTAGTGATCCAACCTAATCCGGCTTCTAAAGGAGAAGTCGTATCATCCAGATCATTGCCATACAAACAGAAACCCATTTCCAGGCGCAAAGTATCACGGGCGCCCAAACCAATGGGTTTAATGCCATAAGGAGCGCCTGTTTCAAAAATGGCATTCCACAATTGCTCTCCGAATGCGGGGTAAAAATAGAGTTCAAAACCTCCTGCCCCGGTGTATCCGGTATTGGAGATAATTACATCTTTCACTCCGGCCATCTCACCTGTCTGAAAAGCATAATAAGGAATAGAAGATAAATCAACAGTAGTCAGCTGTTGCAAAACTTCTTTTGCTTTAGGTCCTTGTACCGCTAACTGAGCCATATGATTAGATGCATTATCCAAAATAACCCCTTCTGTATTATGTTTTTTACACCATTCCCAATCTTTTTCTATATTGGAAGCATTCACAACCAACATATATTTTTCGGGTTCCATATGGTAGATTAGTAAGTCATCTATTATTCCGCCGTTTTCATTAGGAAAACAAGTATATTGTGCCTTACCAACCGGTAAAACAGATAAATCATTACTGGTTATTTTCTGAAGGAAAGGCAAAGCTTCCGGACCGCTCACCCAGAATTCTCCCATATGGGATACATCAAAAACCCCGACTCCATTACAGACAGTCATATGTTCGTCAATAATACCTGAATACTCTATCGGCATGTTATACCCTGCAAATTCATGCATTTTAGCACCTAAAGATTCGTGAATACGGGTAAATGGCGTATGTCTCATATTTGCAAAATTTTAAGAATTTAATGTTGCTATTTGAACGATTACTTGTACTGCCTTTTCCATAGATTGAACCGGAATAAATTCATAACGTCCATGAAAATTAAGTCCTCCGGCAAAAATATTCGGACAAGGGAGACCCTTAAAAGAAAGTTGTGAACCAACAGTCCCCCCCCGGATAGCCTTAATAAGCGGCTTCACTCCTGCTGCTTCCATAGCACGACAAGCCAAATCAATGATATGCATGCGGGGTTCTATCACCTCTTTCATATTTTTATATTGCTGGCGGATTGTCAATTGAACAACATCCGGATGTCGTTTGTTCATGGAGTCCGTTATTTTTTGCAAAACATTCAATCTTTCATTGAACTTATATGAATCGTGATCCCGGATAATATAAGATAGTTCCGCCAACTCAACAGTTCCACTCATTTTCGTCAAATGAAAAAAGCCTTCATAGCCGGAAGTATGTTCCGGTCGTTCATAAACCGGAAGCATAGAAGCAAAATGCATCGCTAAATGCATTGCATTCACCATTTTATTTTTTGCGTAACCAGGATGTACATTTCTCCCTTTGAATATTACGGTTGCCGCTGCAGCGTTGAAGTTTTCATATTCAAGTTCACCAATCTCTCCGCCATCCATTGTATAAGCCCAATCGCATCCGAAAGCCTGCACGTCAAACTTAGAGGCACCCATTCCGATTTCTTCATCAGGAGTAAAAGCAATCCGTATTTTCCCATGCTTAATCTCCGGATGTTCCTGCAAATATTGTATAGCTGTAATTATCTCAGCAACGCCAGCCTTATCGTCGGCTCCCAGAAGAGTCGTACCATCAGTCACAACTAAATCCTGCCCTTTGTAATGAAGTAATTCAGGAAAATCAGCAGGAGACAAAACAATTTTTTCATCCGGATTAAGTACAATATCCCTCCCATCATAATTAGCAACAATATGAGGCCTTACATTTTCACCGGCCATATCCGGACTGGTATCCATATGAGCAATAAATCCGATTACAGGAAGATTTTTATCTGTATTGGCAGGTAAAGTCGCCATCAGATAAGCATGCTCATCAAGCGTAATATCCACCAAGCCCATCTCCTGCAACTCCATCTGCAACATCCGGGCAAAAACCATTTGTCCTGCAGTACTGGGAATTATCTCAGCACTTTCATTCGATTGAGTATCAAAAGATACGTATTTGAGGAAGCGGTCGATTACATTCATGGCATTAAGAAATTTTGAATTCTAAATTTTGAATTTTGAATTATTTAAATATCTGATAATTTCATTTAATGATTACTCTCGTATTTCATTTTTAATTCAAAATTCAGAATTCAAAATTCAAAATTATTTAAAGTAGCTCGTTCCATCCCAACAATGCGTACAAAGGTCTTCTTTGGGTAGCCCAATGGCTTTTACCAGATTTTCCAATGTATTGAATTTCAAAGTAGTAATATTCAATTGTTGGCGAATTTTATCTACCATGGCATTGTATTTTTCTGAATCTGTGGTTGCATATTGTTCCAAATCCTTGTCGTCTTCTCCTTCCAATTCCTTGATTGTCCGACGGGTAATCAATTCCAGATGAGATTTGGAGGCTGTAAAATTAAGATAGACACATGGGTATAACAACGGGGGACAAGCAATCCGCATATGTACCTCTTTGGCTCCATAGCCATACAATATATTTACATTATCTTTCAACTGGGTACCCCGGACAATGGAATCATCACAAAAGATCACACGCTTTCCTCTCAGGAGAGTGCGATTGGGAATCAATTTCATCTTGGCTACCAATTCGCGTTGCTCCTGTCTGCTTGGAGTAAAACTACGTGGCCAGGTTGGCGTATATTTGATGATTGCCCTCCGGTATGGTACATTTTTACCTTCAGCATATCCCAAGGCATGTCCTACACCGGAATCAGGAATTCCTGATACAAAATCCACATCCAAATCATCATTTTTAGCCATTTCCCGTCCTCCTTCATAGCGTACGGCATCCACATTGATTCCTTCATAATCGGAAACAGGATAACCATAATAAACCCACAGGAAAGAGCAGATTTGTTTCTTTTTATCAGGTTTGCGAAGTTGCTTAAAACCATCGGCTGTAAGCAGGATAATTTCTCCCGGCCCGAGATTATAATCAATTTCATATCCTAAGTTCGGAAATCCGCAGGGTTCATTGGAGACAGCCATAGCTCCTCCTTTTTTTCCTACTACCAATGGAATACGTCCCAATTTATCACGGGCAGCTACAATTCCATCCTTAGTCAGTATGAGTAATGTACAAGAACCTTTGATATGATCAAAAACATTTTCAATTCCGTGTACAAAGTTTTTTCCTTCAGCAATCAGCAGGGAAATCAATTCCGTCTGATTGGTATTACCGGAACTCATCTCGGTAAAATGTTTTCCCCGTTCCAGAAGACCGGCTTCCAGTTCGTCGATATTATTCACCCGGGCCACAGTTACTACAGCAAACTTTCCCAGGTGAGAATTCATTACAATGGGCTGAGGATCAGTGTCACTGATAACACCTATTCCTGATTTTCCCGTAAATTTCCCTAAGTCGGATTCAAACTTTCCCCGGAAATAAGAATTTTCCAGATTATGAATGGAACGTTTTAATCCATTTTCACTCCAGGTCACCAGACCTCCACGCTTCGTTCCCATATGGGAATTATAATCTGTTCCGTAAAACAGATCATTGATACACTCTCCTTTGGATATTGTTCCGAAAATACCACCCATAGTTTTGAATTAAGAATTAGGAATTAAAAATCAAGAATTAAAAAACAGGACTATGTATGAAACTGTAATCCAATTCTTAATTTTTAATTCTTAATTTATACTTATTTCTTTTGTTCTAATTGTAACGTCTTAGTAGGTTGATCACACACTTCCGTCGGACCAAAATATTGGATCGGACCCGGATATACATAATCTGTATTGATAGCCCATGCTTCACGGTTGGCTGCAAAAGTTTTGAATGGCGCACCATTCAGTTCTACCAATGCTTTCTGGATAACCGGTTTCATTTCTCCGTGACGGCGTTCCATATTCATCATCATAGTTACCGGTACACCACCTGCAATCCATTGTTCTGCCGGAGCAGTAGTATTACGTACGGATGACATATAACCGGTTTTACCTGCAGTGATCAGACATGCAGCAGTATAACCTAATGAATAACAATAATCGGCATCGTAATTAGACGGAGCAGCACAACGGCCTTCATACCCAAAGAAATGTACTTGTGATGCAAATTTACCATTATATTTACCGGCTTCTTTCCACTCTGCCAAACGGGTAGCAACCATTTCTGCCAATAATTTTTCTGTTTCGATCAAAGAAACCTGTACATTACCATGAGGATCCCTGTCTAATGTCAACTGACGGGCAACTGTTTCAGGAAGACTGGCATAGATAGCAGAATTTTCTTTGCTCAATTTGCTGATGATATGTTCGCGTTGAGCTGATTTTTTGATCCGTTGGAATTCTGCTGCATTTTCTGCCAGGTAATCATTCAATTCAGCAATCAGTTTTTTCATTGCAGGAATGAATTCAATCAGACCTTCGGGAATCAATACTGTACCAAAGTTATTTCCTTTTTCCGCACGGGCGGCAACAACGCCTGCAATATAGTTAATAATATCGTCCAAAGATTGATTTTTCGCTTCCACCTCTTCTGATACGATACATACATTAGGTTGTACCTGCAATGCACATTCCAAAGCGATATGAGAAGCCGAACGACCCATCAATTTAATAAAGTGCCAGTATTTACGGGCAGAATTACAGTCACGCTGGATGTTTCCGATTACTTCCGAATATACTTTACAAGCAGTATCAAAACCAAAAGAGGTTTCAATCATTTCATTTTTCAAGTCACCGTCAATGGTTTTCGGACAACCGATTACCTGAACTCCTGCATTAATTGATTTATAATATTCAGCTAACACACAAGCATTTGTATTTGAATCATCTCCACCAATAATTACTAAAGCAGAAATATTCAACTGTTTCAGAATTTCCAATCCTTTATCAAATTGCTCTTTACTTTCGAGTTTTGTACGACCGGAACCAATGATATCAAAACCGCCTGTATTGCGATATTCATCAATGATACCTGAAGTCAGCTCCATATATTTATGATCTACCAAACCTCCGGGACCTAAAATAAATCCATACAACTTGCTGTTGCTGTTCATTTTTTTGATACCATCAAATATCCCTGCAATCACATTGTGTCCGCCTGGAGCTTGTCCTCCGGAAAGAATCACACCTACATTGATCGGTGCAAATGATTGTTTTTCATTTGTTTCTTCAAATGTAATAATAGGCATTCCGTATGTATTCGGGAATAAAGCCTTGATAGCATCCTGGTCGGCAACTGATTGTGTATCAGCACCTTTTTTTGCTACAACAGCATTTTTGAGAGCTTTAGGAACTTTTGGCTGATAAGCAGCCCGGGCAATTTGCAAAGCACTTTTTGTCATTTTTTTATATTTTAGGAATTATCAATACTGGCTTCTAAAGGGCGGCAAATTTCGGAAAATTTTTCGGAAAATGCAATATATTGGGACAGAGATATGGAAGAATATTTGTTTCTCAGAATTTTATTAAGTGTGATATTTGGATTATGTTTTGTCAATATAACATTCCAAATAACCATAACGGAATTTTGTTACCAAAACCATATTCCAAATTATCCAATGCCAAATAAGCATTTTTCAAGCCAGTATAATAAAAAGATAATGTGTTTTTTTGAAAAAACAAAAATTCAGAAAAAGTGTTTTGTATAAAACACACATTTTTCATTTATGCAAAAATTCAAAAATATCATGTATATTTGTCCAAAATTATCTCAAACAATCCCTATCTGTCTTCTTTCTGAATTCAAATAGGACATACCAAGTCAAATTTTAAAATATTTTCCATGAAAACACGTTTTCCGTTTATCCTTCTCCTTTTTCTTTTCACATGCCATGTATATTGTTTCCCGGAAAATAATAAAACATACCTGTTTGATTTAAAACAAATAGAAAAAGCAACTTCCCTGTCTCATCATTGGCTAAAAAGCAAAGAATTTGGCACTCAGGTTTTATCCTTTACTGTCAATGAAAATAACAATGAATTAATCCTTACTGAAAATTCGGATGGCATCAACTGGAGCAACGCTAATTATTTAATTTGCGAAGTCTGGCACGATAATCCTTACAGTTTGTTGATGGGAGTACAATTCTACCGAAAGATGGGAAATGAAGCCTCTGCTACTAAACAGGGAGTAGAAACAGCTACCGGAAAGGAAGGGCCTCGTCTGTCCTGCACCATCGGTATCCTCCCTAAATTGAAAACCAGAATGATATTTCCGTTGAGTCATTTAGACGGACAAGAGATATTCCTCAACCGACAACCCCGTCAATTAAAAGGAACAGTAACCGGAAGACGAATCGATCCGGAAGATGTCGGAAAAGTATCCATCCGGCTTACTCCAGCCATGGCTCCGGATTATTTACCAAGTCTCCAAATAGCATCCGTTTATCTTGCAAAAGAATTACCAAAAGCATTTGAAAAACCTGCTAAACCGGTTGTAGACGAGTTCGGACAATGGACCACCAGAGACTGGCCGGGTAAAGTCCATAACTTAGAAGAATTAAAGGCAACTGTGGGCAGGACGAATGCCATTGCCCAACAAGCCAGTCTTCCCGAAGACTGGAGTACATTCGGAGGATGGAAGAAACTTCGTTTTGAACCCAAAGGTTTTTTCTATACACACCATGATGGAAAACGTTGGTGGTTGGTCGACCCGGAAGGATATGCATTTATCAGTGCTGGTGTTGATTGTATCAACAACAATATTTCGGGAGTTCTCAGCGGACAAGAGGAACTTTTCGGATGGCTTCCTCCGAAAGAGGATCCTATGTTTGCAGACACATATTCTGGAAGAGGAAGAAATGGTATGGTTATGGTCGATTTCCTGAGAAGCAACCTGATACGTATTTACGGTAATGAATGGAAAGAAAAATGGGAAACAATGACTGTAGGATTAATGAAAGAATGGCGGGTAAACACCGTGGCTAATTGGTCTGATAATGACATGGCCCGCCGCAACAAAATACCTTATGTATTAAATATGAACCGTTTCCCAAGCACTCCGGTAAAGTTATACCGTGATTTTCCGGATGTATTTGATCCGGCATATCAGGAAGAA
>JAVBMQ010000210.1:0-17480 GCA_031552335.1 Bacteroidales bacterium
TACCGGATCGATCACATACTGGGGTTCTTCAGAATTTGGGAAATTCCTAAGAGTTCTGTACAAGCTTTGCTTGCTACCTTTAACCCCGCACTTCCACTCCATATAGAAGAAATACAAAACGCAGGATTCCGTTTTGATAAAGAAAAATATATTCAGGTCCGGATTAACGGATGTTTTTTACCGGAACTTTTTGGTGTTTATGCACAGGAAGTAAGTGAAAAATACCTGATTCGCTTGTCTTCTCAATATTTCGGATTACATCGGGATTTTGATTCCCAGGTTAAAATCCGGGATTATTTTTCCGGAAAAGATGATTTCAAGAATCAGACAATCAAGCAAGCTTTATATACTTTAGCAAATGAAGTATTATTCATTCCTGACAGTTATCATCCAGACAATTATCATCCGAGGATAGCAGCAGGTCAAACATTTGCATACAGAGAATTATGCGACACAGACAAGCATGCATTTGATTACATATACTGGGATTATTTTTATCATCGTCAGAACAATTTCTGGAAAGAGAAAGCTCTCCGGAAATTAACCCCGCTAATTTCCAGTACCAGTATGTTGGTTTGCGGCGAAGATTTAGGCATGATTCCCCATTGCGTCCCGGAAGTAATGGATGAATTACAAATTTTAAGTTTAGAAATAGAACGAATGCCCAAACAACCCCATGTAGAATTTGAACAATTGAAAGAAATCCCATACCGTTCGGTATGTACTACATCCACACATGACATGTCAACCATTCGTGGCTGGTGGGAAGAAAATTTTGAAAAAACACAACGTTACTACAATCTGACATTGGGACAAACCGGAATTGCGCCCTCCACTTGTTCCGGAGAAATTTGCAGGATGGTCATCAAAAACCATTTAGAAAGTCCTGCAATGTTAGTCATCCTTCCACTACAAGACTGGATGGGAATTGACGAGAAAATCCGCAGAAAAAATGCTGAAGACGAAAGGATAAACATTCCTTCTAATCCCCGACATTACTGGGGATACCGGATGCATCTTGAGATTGAAGTTTTATTGCAAAAAAAGAACTGGAACACCACAATCAGAAAAATGATTGTAGATTCAAACAGATTATGATTTCTTTTCCGAAGTTGCTGTAATCATTTTACATGAGCCATTAAAGATAGCGCCAGGTTCGATATCCAATGATTGAACAGTCATCTCACCAACAATTACGGATGTCCGTTTCAAGGCTATAACACCATGCACATAAATATCACCTTCTATTTTTCCCATCAACTCTGCATTTTCGCAATTGATATTTCCTTTTACAGCGCCTTTGGGACCCAATACGATTTTTCCCTTACACTCGATATTTCCCTCCACTACTCCGTCAATTCTCATATCTGCTTCGGAAGAAACATTTCCTCTAACAATGGTACCTTGAGACAAGGCATTATGCATGATCCCTTGAGAAGGGCTCTCTTTTGATTTCAACATATAGGGTTAAGTTTTATTTTGTTTATCCTGCAAACTTACATAAATAATTTGAGAAACAAGTCTGTGCATATTCAAAATTTATGCATCTTTGTATTTTAATATATCAGACCATACAAATGCAAACTTTGATAGAATTAAACGGATTAGAATTTTATGCTTATCATGGGGTAAGCGAACAGGAAAAAAAGGTAGGAAATACATTCTTCGTTGATATCAGCATGGAAGCAAATATTTTCCAGGCGGTACTTTCCGATAACATCAAAGACACAGTAAGCTATGCTGATGTATATGCTGTGGTAAAAGAAGAAATGGAAATTCCGTCGAATCTACTGGAACATGTGGCTGGAAGAATTATTCATTCTATCCGGCAACATTTTCCTAAAGTAAAAAGAATTACAGTAGCTATAGCTAAAAGAAATCCTCCATTCGGAGGCGCTGTGAAAAATGCAAGAGTTATTCTTTCAACATAAATAGCCTGGAATAAGTTTTTTTCCGCTTCATATGATAATTCCAGAGGACAGAACCCTGATATATCTGATCAGGCTCTTTTTCTAAAGCTGCACTTTGAATGCTCTCCCGCACAGGTTTGTATGAAGGTTTAAGTTTTGCAAAGGCATTCCGCGCCCTGACTATTGCATAAGCATCTGCCCGATGTCCTTTCATAAAGAACATCCATGCGGCTAAATAATCTAAAAAGTACCGTACAAATAATACTTTTTTCAATCTTCTCTCCGGAACATTTTTATATATCAATAATAAATTATTTCGAAAATTAAAGAATGTTTTCTGTGGATTTTCCACAGCTAAGGTAGCTCCGCCTACATGATATACCACTGATTCTGGTATGCACACGATTTTTTTACCATAAAGATTCAGTCGCCAACACAAATCAATTTCTTCCTGATGAGCAAAAAAACCGGCATCCAGTCCGCCGGCATCTTTATAGGACTGCAAACGAATAAGCATACAAGCACCACTGGCCCAAAGAACCGGAGTAACCGTATCATATTGGTGAATATCCTTTTCTATGGTATTAAAAATCCTTCCCCGACAAAACGGGTAAGCATATTTATCAAGGAAACCTCCGGAAGCTCCGGCATATTCAAAATATTCTTTTTCCCTATAAGACAGAATCTTAGGTTGAGCAGCAACTACTTGTTCATTCTGATCCAGATAAGCAAGCATATTTCCAAGCCATCCGGCAGTCACTTCCACATCCGAATTCAACAAAACAACATATGGATATTCCAATCCGGCCAAAGCACGGTTATACCCCTCCGCAAATCCATAATTTTTCTCCAATGCAATCACTGAAAGCTGAGGATAATCGGATTTTAAAAAATCGAGCGAATCGTCCGTAGAAGCATTGTCTGCAATGATACAATCGGCCAATTCCACTGGTGTATTTTTCAGTAAAACAGGAAGAAACTGTTCCAGGAGCTTTCTCCCGTTCCAATTCAAAATTACAACAGCTACTTTTTTCATCCCCTTGTATATTTCCAGCGATTATGACTCCACAACCAATAAGCAGGATTTCTCTGAATTGTTTTTTCCATCAAACGGATATACTTTTCGGTAATTTCAAAATCTTCGGTTGCTTTGGGATTATCTGACAACAAAACACATTCTGCTTCATAATAGCCCCTTTTTATCCGGGTAATATCTAAATAGAAAACATAATAACCGGTTTGCTTGGCAATACGCTCTACTCCTGTATAAATCGGAGTATCCTGATGGAAAAAAGAAGACCAATAATAAATATTTCTTGGTGAAGGCGTCTGGTCTGACATAAAACCTATCAGTGATTTTATTCCTGCCTTGCGCATTTTTATAATTTCTCTCAATGTACTTTCTTTCGGAATGCCCAACGTTCCAAATCGTTTCCTGAGAGTAAGAAAAAGTTTATCAAAAACAGAGTTACGCAACGGACGATATATCTGGGCTAAAGAAATAGAAGAATCTGTCCACAAAGCAATAGAAGGAACCCATTCCCAATTCCCGAAATGTCCGAGATACATCATTCCAGAATTACCATCCTGCATCATGGTATTTACCATCTCCATATTCTTGAACTTCATCCGCCGAAGCATTTCTTTTTCGGAAATATGCAATAATTTTACAGTTTCAAACCAATAATCACAAAGATTCCGGTAAAAGGCTTTTTCAATCCTGACAATCTCCTTTTTTGATTTTTCAGGGAAGGCATTTTCCAGGTTCTTGCGGACAACCGTCCTCCGGTAACGAGCAATATAATACACCACAGGGAAAAGGATGTCGGAAAATACATATAACACCGGCAAAGGGAGTATTGCATGACAATACATCCATGAATAGATTATGAGATATAGTAGTTTATCCATTGAATTTTATAGTAACAGCTGATTTATCATCATTCAATTTTTCCAAAAACACAGGAACTACCTTATTAACCAAAGATTTATCATAGGGAGCTTCCACTTTGACATAATTTTCGGTAAATCCGAACATTTTTCCATTTTTCCTGCTATGCTCAAAAAGAGCATAATGACAGGTTCCTATTTGAGAAGCATAAAAACTTTCCACCTTTTGTGTTGAGATTTGTAATAAACGGCAACTTCTCTCATGTTTTATTTTCGGTTCCACCACATAATCAATTTTCAAAGCCTGTGTACCCGGTCGTTCGGAATATGTAAACACATGTAACTGGGAAATATTCATTTCTTTAATAAAAGCTTCTGTCCGGTCAAAATATTCGTCAGTTTCCCCACGAACACCAACAATCACATCCACTCCTATAAATGCATCAGGCATCAATTCTTTTATTCTGGCGATACGTGCGGCAAAAAGAGATGTATCGTATTTTCTTTTCATCAAATGCAACACCTCATCACATCCGGATTGTAATGGAATGTGAAAATGAGGAGCAATTTTCCGGGAACGAGCCACAAACTTCAGGATTTCATCGGTCAACAAATTCGGTTCAATGGAAGATATCCGGAAACGTTCGATGCCTTCCACTTTTTCAAGCGCCTGCAACAAATCAAAGAAACTTTCTCCGGTGGTTCGTCCAAAATCCCCAATATTCACACCGGTAAGTACTATTTCCTTTCCCCCTTCTCGGGCAACTTCTTTTGCTTGTTGCACCAGATAATCCACAGAAGCATTCCGGCTATTTCCTCTTGCAAATGGGATTGTACAATAAGTACAATAATAATTACAGCCATCCTGTACCTTCAGAAAATAGCGGGTCCTGTCACCTTTTGAACACGAAGGTATAAAAGATTGAATCTCTTTTACAGGAGATACAGCAATTTGTTTCCCTGATTGTTTTTCCGCAAGCAAGTGATCCAGATAAAGAGGAATATCCATCTTTTGCTCAGCCCCTAATACAAGATCAACTCCCTCGATCTGAGAAACTTCTTCCGGTTTCAACTGAGCATAACAACCTGTCACTACCACTGAAGCATCCGGGTGTTGGCGGGCAATCTTCCGGATTGCCTGACGGCATTTTTTATCTGCCAGCTCTGTCACCGAGCAAGTATTGATCACACATATATCTGCTGTTTCCCCCGGATAAACCTTCCTGATCCCTCTTTCCTGCAACAATTTTCCCAAAGTAGATGTTTCTGCAAAATTGAGTTTACATCCTAATGTAAAATATGCCGCCTTTTTATTTTCAAATATTCCTGTATCTATCATATAGATATTTGTGAGAATCCTCTATTTGTAAACATCATTTAATAAAATGTTTACACAGATTCTTAAAACCATAATTCTTTTTATTTTTCCGTTTATTTTTCGCACAAAGTTATCATAATTTGGCAAATCTCGCAATTGTTTGTACTTTTGCACACTAATCTAAATTTTGTGCAACATGATACAGGAAAATTTTATCAAGTTATATGAGCATAGTTTCAAAGAACATTGGGATATGCCTGCATTATCGGATTATGGAGAAACTACTACATTGAAATATGGAGATATTGCCAAAGAAATCGAACGTATTCATATATTATTTGAAGAATGTAAAATCCGCAGAGGAGATAAAATCTCTGTGATTGGAAAAAATACCAGCAAATGGTGTATTACATACCTTGCAACTGTCACTTACGGCGCCATCATTGTCCCTATCCTTCAGGATTTTAATCCGAACGATGTACATCATATCATCAATCACTCCGAATCTGTTTTTCTATTTGTATCCGATCATATCTGGGAAAATCTGGAAGAAGAAAAAATAGATGAAGTAAGAGGCGTGATCTCTCTCAATGACATGCGATGTCTGCACCAGAAAGACGGTGAAACCATCAATAAAATACTTAAAAATATAGATCATCTTTTCGAGAAAAAATATCCGAAAGGATTTACCCGGGAAAATGTCAAATATACAGACCTTGCCAACGACAAAGTGGTTGCACTGAATTACACTTCAGGAACCACCGGTTTCAGCAAAGCAGTAATGACTACCGGAAATAATTTAGCGGGGAATATAACCTTTGTAGGCAGAAACAACATCCTTAATAAAGGAGAAAAAACACTTTCTTTTTTGCCACTTGCCCATGCCTATGGTTGTGCCTTTGAGTTTCTTTATGCACTAAGCGCCGGATGCCATACTACTCTTTTAGGGAAAACGCCGTCTCCCAAAATATTATTGAAAGCTTTTGAAGAAGTAAAACCAAATATCGTTATTACCGTTCCCCTGATCATTGAAAAGATTTACAAAAAGATGATCCTGCCTCAACTTGGCAAACGTTCTATGCGTTGGGCTCTTAATATTCCCATTTTAGATGCACAAATTTACACCCAAATCAGAAAGCGTTTGATTGATGCTTTCGGGGGGCGGTTCACACAAGTTATCATAGGGGGAGCTCCTTTAAACAAGGAAGTAGAAGATTTTTTAATAAAAATTAAATTTCCTTTCACGATAGGTTATGGGATGACAGAATGTGCTCCTTTAATCAGCTATGCCCGCTACTGTGACTTTATACCATCTTCCTGCGGAAAAATCTTAGACATCATGGAAATACGGATTGACTCGGAAGATCCATATAATATAGTAGGAGAAATTCAGGTCCGCGGAGAGAATGTAATGGCCGGATATTACAAAAATGCAGAAGCCACCCAAGCCACATTCACAGAAGACGGATGGTTGAAAACAGGAGACTTAGGTACCATCGATAACAACAACAATGTATTTATTCGCGGACGGTCTAAGAGTATGATATTAGGAGCCAACGGACAAAACATTTATCCTGAAGAAATTGAAGCCAAGCTAAATAATCTTCCTTTTGTGATGGAAAGTCTGGTTCTGGAAAAAAACGGCAAACTGACAGCACTGGTATATCCTGATTACGAAGCCGTGGATGGAACTGGAGTGGATCATAAAGATTTGAATATGATTATGGAAGAAAACAGGAAAGCACTAAACCAAACTGTCGCCCCATATGAGTCGATTACAAACATTCAACTCTATCCGACTGAGTTCGAAAAAACTCCTAAAAAAAGTATTAAAAGATATTTATACAGTGAAATTTGAGGTTTCAAAAAAATTTTTTCTAAAAAACTTGTAATACATGAAAAAAATAATGTAACTTTGCATCGTCAAAATCAAATGACATCAAAAACAAATTTATTACCGTTTTAATTCGTAAGAAAATGAAAAAGTTAGTATTATTTTTCGCTGTAGCAACAGCTATTTCTTTCGCTGCTTGCTCAAATGCAAACAAAACAGAAGAAGCACAACCAGAAGCTGAAGCTACTCAAATCGAAGAACCTGTTGCTCCTATCGTAGAAGAAGCTACTCCAGACTCTTTGGCTACTGAAACTCCGGCTGAAACTCCGGCTGAAACTCCAGCTCAATAATTAGGCTTACAGTCGAAAAAAGAGAAAAAAAACCGTTTCGGAAATTTCCGGAACGGTTTCTTTTTTTTACACCTTTTCTGTCGGGGACATGATGCATACATCTATTCTTCACTATTATCGGAAACGATCAGGGAATGGTCATTTATGACGGAGACGGGGATAATTGCTTCACCTGACCAATATATTCATGGGAAATTTCACTATCTGCACCAGACTATAAAATTCGGATATACTCCCCCATCTTTTAAAAAATTCAGCAACTCCAGGAATATCGGAACCCTCAAAATCAAACAAATGAATTTTTTTGCAGTATTTTTGGAAAAATCGATCCAGAAAAAAATAATTTCCATAGACTTCCCTGCCAGCTTCCGTTTGGTAACCTGCTACATAATAAGCTCTTCCATGACTTAGAAAAAGCATATGAGAAGCTAAGTCTTCATCTGCCGGACCTAACAAGCGACAAGTTATCAATTGCCCCTTCGACCAAGCTATACCGGCGGCGACTTCTAAAGGAATAAAATATTTTGGTTTCATATGAGGAAATAAATGCCTGTTTATCTGAAAATATTTCCAAATAACATCTTTATAGTCATCAATTTCGACCAATCGACAATTCAAAAGCTTTCGAAGTGTTTTTTTTGCTTTATGACCATAACCCTGTGCAATTTCTTCATAAGGACGATTAATATCCAGGAATAAATTTGTTCGTTGTTTTTTTAATATGACCTCACGAGAAGGAATGGCTTCATCTATTGACAACGAAAGCTGTAAATAACGGAATTTAGAGGGAAGTGCTTGCAAAAATTCAGCATATATCTCAATTTCAACTTCCTGGTCTGCATAAATTCCCAGCTGCTGAACAAAATGAGGATTGACAACACAAGGGATACCATATTTTTTTTTATACGGTAATGGCATTACATATTCATAATCACCCATTACCAAAGCATCCCAATAATCAGCCAAGGCATCTAAATACCAGGAATAACCATAAACCCGTCCGTTGGGAGATAAATCAACAACCTTATCCCACCGTTTTTTATCGATCTGATTATTCCTGAGATATTGTATCATTTGTGATTACATTCTATCCGGTACTTCAATTCCTAACAAAGAGAAACCTGTTTTAATCACCCTGCCTACATTTTGGGAAAGCATCAGACGGAAAATCTTTAAATTTTCATTTTCCTCGCGCAAAATAGAATAATCATGGTAAAACTGGTTATACTCTTTTACCAGATCATAGATATAATTGGCTATAATAGCCGGACTATACATCTCTGCGGCTTCTTTAACCACCTCGTTAAATGTAGCAAGTATTTGAATCAGGTCTTCTTCTTTCTCTGTAATAATTAAACCATTCCGGATTTCATCAGGTACTGACAAACCTTGTTCTGCCGCTTTTCTTAAAACCGATTGGATACGAGCATGCGTATATTGGATAAAGGGTCCTGTATTTCCGTTGAAATCTATGGATTCCTGTGGATTGAAAGTCATGTTCTTACGAGGATCTACTTTTAGTATAAAATACTTCAGAGCACCCAAACCAACGGTTTCTGAAATCTGTTTTGCCTCTTCATCCGAACAACCATCCAGTTTACCAAGTTCTTTGGATGTTTCTTTAGCAGTCTCAACCATTTCCTCGATTAAATCATCTGCATCAACGACCGTTCCTTCCCGGGATTTCATTTTTCCTTCAGGTAATTCCACCATTCCATAAGAAAAATGAACCAAACCCTTTCCGAATTCAAATCCCAATTTATCCAATAATAAAGACAATACCTGAAAATGATAATTTTGTTCATTCCCAACCACATATACCATTTTATTTATCGGATAATCATTAAAACGAAGTTTGGCGGTACCAATATCCTGTGTCATATAAACCGACGTTCCGTCGGCACGCAATAACAATTTGTTATCCAAGCCATCTGCAGTGAGATCAGCCCAAACCGAACCATCTTCCTTCTGATAAAAAATTCCTTTCTTCAATCCTTCAAGAACCTGTTCTTTTCCTACCAGATAAGTTTCAGACTCATAATAAATTTTATCAAAATTCACTCCCAAACGTTTATATGTTTCATCAAAACCGGCATATACCCAGGAATTCATTGTTTTCCACAAACTTACGGTTTCCTGATCTCCGGCTTCCCATTTACGAAGCATCTCACGTGCTTCGGCCATTAAAGAAGATTGGGCTTCTGCTTCCTCTTTTTTCAAGCCTTTAGCCTCAAGATTTTTGAGCTCTTCTTTATACTTTTGGTCAAAAAGCACATAATAATCACCAATCAAATGATCGCCTTTTTTCCCTGTAGATTGCGGTGTTGCACCATTGCCCCATTTTTGCCAGGCAAGCATAGATTTGCAAATATGAATTCCCCTGTCATTGACAATATTTGTCTTAACTACCCGGTAACCATTGGCCTCCATAATTTCTGCCAAACTATAGCCCAATAAATTATTACGGATATGTCCCAGATGTAAGGGTTTGTTCGTATTAGGAGAAGAATATTCAATCATTACCAACGGAGCATCAGGCTGTACCGGTGTAAGTCCGTATGAAACTGTTGAATGAATTTCATTCAAAACATCCACCCAATAAGCAGGAGCAATTACCAGATTCAAAAAACCTTTGATAACATTAAAGTCCGCAAATACTGAATGGTTAGCCAACAAATACTCACCTACCTCCCGGGCTGTTTGTTCCGGATTTTTCTTCGACATTTTCAATAATGGGAAAACGACCAAAGTCAAATGTCCTTTAAACTCTTTTTTTGTTTTTTGCAATTGTACCTGAGAAATTGTAATTTCCTGTTGATACAATTTTTCTATTGCTTGATGAACCGTTTGTTGGATATTCATATTTTAAAAACGTTGTTTCTGTGTCTTAAATAATAAAGGGACAAAGTTACATGAAATTTTACAAACAAAAAAGACAGCCAATGATTTGACTGCCTTTTGTTTTTTTCAAATATAAAGTTCTTATTTTACAGCATCAGCAAGATCAGCTCCCGGTTTAAATTTCACCACTTTTTTAGCTGCAATTTTGATAGCTTGTTTGGTTTTCGGATTGATACCGGTTCTTGCACTTTTTTGAGCGATAGAGAATGTTCCAAAGCCTACGAGTGCTACTTTTCCTTCACTTTTAAGTTCGCCTGATACTGCAGCCATAAAAGCATCAAGTGCTTTTTTGGAATCAACTTTAGAAAGGCCGGATTCTGCTGCAATCGCATTGATAAGATCTGTCTTGTTCATAAATAAAAATAATTAGTTTAGTTAAACATAAAATTGTATTATCTTTTTCTGTGCCAAATATATAACATATATTATTAATATTCAAACATTTGAAGCTTTTTTTTATTTTTTTCAGACGAAAAATCAAGAACATTATAGGAAAAACACTTTTAACTCTGATTTGTTTTACTAAAAGTAAGGTTTTTTGAGAGAAAAAGAGAAAAATATTAATTAGCTTTGCAGCCTAATTGAAAAAGTAAAAAAATGAGCTATCAAAAAAGTGGATTTGCAAGTTCAATTCCTCCTGTCACCAAAAACATTATGATTATCAATGTGATCATGTGGGTGGCTTGTATCATTATGAGAAACAAAGGAATTGATCTGATGAACATGCTGGGACTACATTATATTCAATCCGGTGATTTCAAATTTTATCAAATCATCACCTATATGTTCCTCCACAGCATCGGAATAAGCGGACATATTGATATCAGCCATATATTTTTCAATATGTTTGCTGTATTTATGTTCGGACGAACTGTTGAAATGATATGGGGTTCCAAACAATTCCTTATTTATTACCTGATCACCGGGATTGGAGCCGGACTCATGCAGGAATTGGTTTGGTTTTTTACATTGAATCCTTATTTTTATGATTTTGCTGTAACTGTAGGAGCTTCCGGCGCTGTTTTTGGTATCCTGCTGGCATTCGGAATGATGTTTCCCAATGCTCCGCTTTTCATTATGTTCATTCCGGTTCCTATCAAAGCAAAATATATGGTAATCGGTTATGGTTTACTTGAATTATATCTTGGAGTGGCTAATTACGGCGGTGATAATGTTGCCCACTTTGCCCATTTAGGGGGTATGCTTTTTGGTATTATTATTCTACTGTACTGGAAAAAGAAAGGAAAACTGTATGGCGGTCATACTCGACAATTTTAAAATATTTTTCCGGCAAAAAAATATTTTTGCAAAGCTGATCATCATCAATGTGCTTGTATTTGTAATTATTCGGTTGGTTGCTGTAATTTTTACACTTTTCAAGTTGGGTGACTGGTCACTGCTTCAGTATCTGGAACTTCCGGCATCCTTTTCTCAGTTGGCCATGAAACCATGGACTGTTATTACTTATATGTTTGTCCACTACGAGTTTCTTCATATTTTATTCAATATGTTGTGGCTATACTGGTTCGGGCAAATATTTATTTCATTCTTCAATGAAAAACAACTATTTGGAGTTTATCTTATAGGAGGAATCTGTGGAGCCATATTTTTCATATTGGCCTATAACATTTTCCCATACTTTGAAGATAAAATGGAACAAAGTGCCCTGATCGGAGCTTCAGCCGCTGTAATGGCCATTGTTTTTGCCGCCTCTTTCTATAAAAAAGACTTCCGGATCAACTTACTGTTTATCGGAAGTATAAAAATTTATTATATTGCACTGGCCAGTCTTCTTATTGATATGTTGGCAGTCACCTCTTTGAATGCCGGCGGACACATTGCCCATATCGGAGGCGCCTTATTCGGAATCGGATATGCATCCGCTTTCAGAAAAGGGAAAGACCTGACAGCACCCTTGAACAAATGTATAGACTGGTTTGTTGATTTATTCAAGAAGAAGCCCAAAATGCAGGTAAAATACCAACGCAGGGAATCCGATTATGAATATAACGACCGGCGAAATAAAAACACACAAGAAATCGATCTGATTCTGGATAAAATAAAAAAATCAGGATACGAAAGTCTTACCAAAGAAGAAAAAAAACGATTATTCGATGCCGGCAAATAAACGACTTGCTTCTATCAGAAAAATATTTGGTTCCGCCATATTTTTTTTCAACATCATAGCCATCATATTTTTATTTTTATCGGCTTATTCCGATAGGATTTCTCCGGAAAAAACAGTAATTTTCTCATTTCTGGGAATGGGTTTTCCTTTTATACTCATCATCAATTTGTTTTTCTTGGTATGGTGGCTTATTGTATGGAACTGGAAACGATTACTTACATGCATTTTAAGTCTTCTGTTGTGTTATGGCGCAATCAATGCATATTTCCCATTTCATTTTCGCACAAAAGATATTCCTGAAAATTGCATTAAAGTATTGACATACAACGTTATGGCTTTCGAACATTGCTTACCTCACACAGAAAAAAAGCCCAATCCAATCGTGCAATTCATTAAAGATAGTGGAGCAGACATTGTATGTATACAGGAACATCGGGTTCAGAAAAACAAGCAACACCTGACAGAGGAGATGTTGGACAATGCATTAAAAAATTATCCATATCATAGATTTATTACTACAGAAAATAAAGAAACCGGTTGGGGTATTTTTGGTTTATCTGTTTATTCTAAATTTCCCATAAAGTCGGCCCAAAGAATACCTATAGACAGCAGGTATAATGGTGCCTTTGTTGCAGAAATCGACGTCAACGGAAAAATGTTAACATTAATAAACTGTCACCTGGAAACCAACAATCTTTCAGGTGAAGACAGAAAAGAATATTACGAGTTTACCAAAGAATTTGATTCAAAGAAGATTGATGCTGTAGCCGAAAAAACAATCAAAAAATTAAAACCTGCATTCAAAGCCCGTGCTGTCCAGGCTAATGTTGTACGTGAAGTAATCCGCCAAAACACCAATCCCTATATTATTGTATGCGGAGACTTCAATGACACCCCTGTATCATACGCCAGAAGGACAATCAAAGGAGATTTGAAAGACGCTTATGCTGAAACAGGAAGAGGTCCGGGCATTACTTACAATCGCAACAGATTCTATTTCAGGATAGATTATATCTTCCATAACGAAAATATTCGGGCCTATAATTGTACAGTAGGAGACTCTAAAGAATCTGACCATTATCCGGTATGGACTTGGTTAGAATTGAAGTAAACACTGTCAAACTGTCACGTATTCCTGTCATTTATTCTCATATAAGCATTGGCACAACCTTTGATAATTTACTTTCGTCGGATTAAAACATCCGGTCGTAGTTTACAGTTATATATACAAATTAAAATACTAACAAATTAAAAAATATAAGTCATGGGAAAAATTATAGGAATAGACTTGGGAACAACCAACTCCTGTGTTGCTGTTATGGAAGGTAACGAACCTGTTGTTATTACTAACAGTGAAGGAAAACGTACAACTCCTTCAATCGTTGCTTTTGTCGATGGCGGAGAACGAAAAATTGGTGACCCAGCTAAACGTCAAGCAATTACAAACCCCACAAAAACCATATTCTCTATTAAAAGATTTATGGGAGAGACATACGATCAGGTACAAAAAGAAATTGCACGTGTACCCTATAAGGTGACCAAAGGTGATAATAACACCCCTCGTATCGACATTGACGGAAGACTGTATACTCCTCAGGAAATATCAGCCATGGTGCTTCAGAAAATGAAAAAGACTGCTGAAGATTATCTTGGACAAGAAGTTACAGATGCCGTCATTACAGTTCCTGCCTACTTCAGTGATGCTCAACGTCAGGCTACAAAAGAAGCCGGAGAAATTGCCGGTTTGAATGTAAGACGTATTGTAAATGAACCTACTGCAGCATCATTGGCTTATGGTTTGGATAAGGCCCATAAAGACATGAAAATTGCTGTATTCGACTTAGGTGGAGGTACATTTGATATTTCTATCCTCGAATTGGGTGACGGCGTATTTGAAGTAAAATCAACCAATGGTGATACTCACTTGGGAGGTGATGATTTTGACCATGTGATTATCGACTGGTTGGCCGATGAATTCCAAAAAGAAGAAGGTCTGGATTTACGCAAAGACGCCATGGCATTGCAACGTTTGAAAGAAGCTGCAGAAAAAGCTAAAATAGAACTTTCCAGTTCTACCAGTACAGAAATCAATCTGCCATACATTATGCCGGTTGACGGAATGCCCAAACACTTGGTTAAAACATTGACGAGAGCTAAATTCGAACAACTAGCTGACAGTTTGATTCAGGCATGTGTGGCACCTTGTGAAAAATCTTTGAGAGATGCCAACATGAAAGCTACTGATATTGATGAAGTTATTCTTGTCGGTGGCTCCACCCGTATCCCGGCAATCCAGGCTATTGTCGAAAGAATTTTCGGAAAAACTCCGTCCAAAGGTGTTAATCCGGATGAAGTTGTAGCTGTAGGTGCAGCTATTCAAGGCGCTGTATTGACAGGAGAAGTGAAAGATGTGTTGTTGCTTGATGTTACTCCGCTTTCTTTAGGTATTGAAACTATGGGTAGCGTAATGACAAAATTGATTGAAGCAAATACCACCATTCCTACCAAAAAATCGGAAACTTTCACAACAGCTGTTGACAATCAACCTTCTGTTGAGATACATGTATTGCAGGGAGAACGCCCGATGGCAAAAGATAACAAATCAATCGGTCGTTTCCACTTGGATGGAATCATGCCGGCTCGCCGTGGTGAACCGCAAATTGAGGTAACATTCGATATCGATGCCAATGGTATTCTGAATGTATCAGCTAAAGACAAAGCAACAGGCAAACAACAAAGTATCCGCATCGAAGCCTCCAGCGGATTGAACGATGACGAAATCAAAAGAATGAAAGAAGAAGCTGCTGCCAATGCAGAAGCCGACAAAAAAGAAAAAGAAAAAATCGATAAGCTGAATCATGCAGACAGTCTGATTTTCCAAACTGAAAAACAATTACAGGATCTGGGAGATAAAATGCCGGCTGATAAAAAGGCTCCGATTGAAGCTGCTTTAAATAAGTTAAAAGAAGCTCATAAGGCACAAGATATTGATGGTATTGATGCAGCTACCAATGAAATCAATAATGCTTTTCATGCTGCAAGCCAGGAAATGTATAACGCACAACAACAAGCCGGTGGCCCTCAGGGTGGAGCCGGATTCCAACAAGATCCGAATGCAGGACAACAGAATGGAAATAATGATGGGGATGTGACGGATGTGGATTTTGAGGAAGTGAAGTAAAATCGTGTAAGAACGATTATTAACCATAGCGAAACCGCAGTAAACGATTGATTTACTGCGGTTTTTGTTTTTGTGAAATTATCGACAATGATGTTTCGTTGCCGATTTTTATCGTATATTTGTACCATATTTGTGCCGGGCGTTAATTGGCGACAATGTGGGTCTTACCGCACCTTAACGCACCTTATTGGTTCTTAATCAGCGATAATGTAACGGATAGTAGATAAATATGGGATTTAGCAAGTTGAAAATACCAAAGATTTGCGAGCAATGCAGCAAAGCTTTTGAGGCGAAGACAGTGGTCACTCGCTTCTGTAGTACTGCCTGTGCAAATAAGTCAGGCAAAGAGAAAAAGAAGCAGGCAAAGGAAGCAGAACAGAAGCAAACTCTTCTGGAGGAATCGGCCGAGAAGATTGCTCAAATGCAGACGCGTCCCTATATTTCTATAATGGAAGCAACTATTCTTTTCGGCATCTCAAAGAATACTATCCACCGCTTAATTAAAGCAGAGAAAGTTCCGGCAGTTAATTTCGGATTGCGACTAACAAGGGTTAGTCGGGTACACCTCGAAGAGATGTTTACAGCAATAGAGATACCTGAAGAGCCGAAAGAGAAGCCTATGAAGTTACATTACGAGATAGATGAGTGTTATACCATTAACGAAATTTCTGAAAAATATGGAGTTTCACTCTCAACGGTTGATAATACAATTCGCCGAAATAGCCTTCCGAAACGTCAAGTTGGCAATTATGTATATGTACCAAAAGAATTGATTGATAAAATATTCGCGAGGAAATGAAAGAGTTATCCAATACCAAAGTTACTGTTCGCCTTCGGAAAGTCGAAGACCGCAAGGAGTGGTATGTTTATATTGAAAGCTATCCTGTGTTTGTTCCCGGAAAGAAAGTTCCACAACGAATACGCGAATACTTGAACCGTAGCATTACTACTGTGGAATGGGATAGGAAGCGTACCGCCCGCACTGAAGAGATGGAACAAAAACCTATAAGCCCAAGCGTGATGATAACGGTATCATTATTTGCCGAAGCGAAAGAGACCAGGAAAGTATGTTGTATGCTGATGGTGTAAGAAAACTTCGCCAACGAGAATATGATAATGTCGATTTATACAGCGATACGGAAACTGCCCAAGCGGAACAGAAAGAACGCTCACAACAGAATTTCATTGAATACTTTGGTATCATACTAAAAAAACGCCACGTCAACAGTTCAGAATCTATTATTGTGAATTGGCGACGGACACACGAATTATTAAAGATTTTCGCAGGTGAGTATCTGCCATTTTCCAAAATAGATAACCGTTTGGCAGAAGATTTTAGAACGTTTATGTTGTCTGCCCCTTGTGGTGGCAACAAAAGTGGCACAGTCTCACAAAATACCGCCGCAACTTATTTTTCTATTTTCAAGGCAGTTCTCAAACAAGCTTTTGTCGATGAATATTTGATGGTTGATTTATCCGCTAAAATAAAAGGGATTCAGGAACAGGAATCACGCCGCGAATATTTGACTGTTGAAGAACTCAATACTCTTGCTGCTACGCCATGCGAACGGGGTGTACTCAAACGTTCGGCCCTTTTCTCTGCCCTCACCGGCTTGCGGCATTGCGATATTCAAAAACTACGGTGGAAAGAAATCAGCATGGATGGAAACCAAGCCCGCCTGCATTTTACACAGCAAAAAACCAAAGGCGTTGAATATACGCCCATTTCTGAACAAGCCCTGCAACTATGCGGCGAACGGCGAGACCCGGAACAATTAGTATTTGAAGATCTGCCCGACCCTGCGTGGATTTCCAAACCACTCAAACAATGGGTGGAAGCCGCTGGCATTAAGAAGAGAATCACCTATCATTGCTTCCGACACACATTTGCGACCCTTCAATTGAGCAGTGGCACAGACATTTACACCGTTAGCAAGATGCTTGGGCATACGAATGTGAAAACCACTC
>JAVBMQ010000090.1:0-44602 GCA_031552335.1 Bacteroidales bacterium
GCCTCCCCCGGTTGTAGGAGGTTTTACTTTGAGTACCGGTTCATCTGAGAAGAAGGAAGATCCGGAAGTGATGGTTTGTTGTTCTGTTTGATCTTGTTTCAGCATTTTTGTTTCTGAAGATTTTTGTTGATCGAACCAATAGCTGCCTTCAGCATACAGGGTATTGACTGAAAAGGCAAATATGATAATTAAGCTGACTACTATTTTTTTCATAATTTCTTCATTGAGAAGTTTGTTCATCAGGTGGTTTTATACACTAGAAACCACCTGATGACAAACTGTATCCGGATTTATTTGTTAATGATTACTTTTTTGATTTGTTTGTCTGATTTTGATTTCACACTTACAATGTATACTCCTGCAGTATTTACAGGAATATTGCATTTGTTGTTATCTACAGATAATCTTTCTATACATCTTCCACTGATGTCGAATATTTCGATATTTGAAGGAGAAGAGATACCGTCAATACAGATATTCTTATCTTTTGCGTAAATAATAGCGGATGTTCTAACCTGCTCGTCTATACTTGTCTGCGATTTGATTACATTTTCAATAATCAGTACCAAATTGTCTGTAGTTTTACCAGCAGAAGCGTAGATTTCGAAACTATCTCCGGCGCTCAGATCGACTTTTTCTCCGGTTCGCTCATTTTCCAGATAATAATGGCTATTCAGAGACAGGCGGTTGTTTTTACCCAAACCGATCCGGTAATGTCCTGTTTTGCCGGTGGAATAATGAACGGGAACCTTTGTTTTTCCATCCGCTGATGTGGGTAATTCATTTGTACTGTATTCCTGTCCATTTAATGCAGTCCAGATACAAGGCAAAGTCTGTTGTGTATAAATTACCCGTTCCAGGTCCCATCCCAGGTCATAAGCAGTAGTTGCCTGCGGATTCACTACTACCGATGTTTTATCAGTCCATCCTTCCCCGGATATTTCCAGGAAGATAACCTCAGAAAGGCCATTGGTGACAGTCGTAGTTGCAGCGCTTCTCATGACTGGTGTGGTTGCCGGAGACGAATCCCGGTAATCTCTTCCGGAGATCAGCAAAGGACTGTTATTGTAATCTTTTGACGTCCAGTCTTCCCGGATAATACTTTTTCCACCCAGTCTTCCTGAGCCTTTAACAGATGATCCGGGTTGATCGGCTGTTCCATTGTTAAAGCCAAAACTATTTGCTGAAGCGCTTGGAATTTGAAAGAAAACCGGCTTGAAAGGAGGGAGGTAAGCTTCGTCATACCTGCTCAATGCCACATATTCCTTTTTTTCGTCAGACCAATAAATCAAGGAGTATTTCTCCCCTTCTTGCTCTTCATTACCAGGGTTCTCAAAATTATGATTTGTTCCGTCGAAACGATAATAGGAACTGTACGGATTAGACAAGAGATTCCATCCATAATCGGTTTTTGCCCAAGGAGATAATGCGGATGCATTCGGATGTTCGAAATACACAGTTGGCATCATCTCATCATTTGTACTGAACATTGTATTTTTATCAAAGACATTGGTCGATTTGATCCGGATATATTCTTCATCAGCTACAGTGATATAGCCATATCCGCGAAGTAATGCATTGCCGGAATAATAAGGTACATCGCCGGCACTTGCATAAGGAGCTGTATTGACATTTTTCCAGTTCGGAGAATTGTCATCCTCTGTAGAAGAACCGGTGATACCTCGTCGAGCTACATCATAGTAGCGGATCAGTACTTCCGGATCATCATTTCCCGAAGCTGGAGTATTGACCGATAGAGGTGCTGCGGTAGTGCTAAATACATGTTCAATGTCTCCGGTAAACGGCATTCCGAAATAACGCCAGGCACTAGCCTCTGCATATTGATCCAGATAGAGATCGCCATTGATGTTTACAGACGATGCCAGACTACCGGTAACAGCATTGTCTTCTACAAACACATTCACGCCTTCTTTCATGACCAATCCTGTAGCAGGGAAATTAATCCCGGCGCTATAAGTTCCTTTGGCCATGTGTACCTGATAAGGTACTTTCACAGTTCCGTCCTTATAAAAATCAAACCCATTTGCATCGACATCCTGTACTGACAGTCTGGCTTTATCGATGGCCTCCTGGAGATTAGCTGTAGTATTATGCCAGGAAGTGCCATCTCCCTGTCCTTGTGCGGTAGGAGTTACAAAAATAATCGGAGAACGATCAGGAACATAATTACCGAATACGATACTCAGAATCCCGTCCGAACAACGGGCGCCGGGTAGTCCGTTATCTTTCACTTTATACCTGATCAGGATACTTTCTTCTGCTGAGAAAATGGCTCCTCCTTTAGGAGTGAAAGTTACGGTTCCTCCGGAGACATCAAAGCTTAGAGTTCCGCGTGTTTCCGAAGAGTCATCAAAATCGGCTCCGGTCAAATAAACAGTATGTCCATCAGGATCAGTTACCCCTTGCATAACATCCTGTGTAACAGTGGTTGGGCTTAAGCTGTTGGGCATAATTGCAGTAACCAGCGGACAATTCGGTTCACGGTTAACCCCTGTCAAAGCGACAGCAGGGGACGTAATTCCGGTAGACCATTCGTCTCCGAAGTGAATACTTCCGGAGGTGATATAAGAACTCACATTCATAGCATGTTGCTCTAATACAAATGCAGGATTGTTGGAAGGCAAATCGGGAGTATGAATAATCGAAATGTACGGACAATGATAAGACCGATTGATATAAATTTTATTGTCAGGTCCCAGTTTAGGAGTTTGTGAATTATTGGTGATAGCTCCGGAAATACCGGTTTCTTTAACCATGGTAATCGTTCTGGAAGTGGACGAGATCGGTGTTTGAGAAGCATCAAACTCAATCTGATACAATTCAGGATTCGAGCCACTTACATCTACACGGGAAAGATATACGAATTTTCCGTTTGGAGAAAAAGCGGCAGAATAACCGTTTGATCCTGTATATATCTTTTTGACAGAACTGAGATCCAGCGCTCCGGTTAGCGGATTAAACCTGCATAAATGAGCGCCTGCTGATACATGAGAAAACAAAATAATATTTCTTTCCGGATTAGAAACGATATGGTGAGGAATTCCCCCGTTTACAACCGTAGGGAAAGTGTAGGTATTGACATTTTCTATTGTAATAGTTCCATTATCCAGGTTGGCGACAATTTTTTTGACTACTATAGTAAAAGTATTCGAAGGTGTTTGTGCATATAAAAGCCAATATTCATTTTTAGTCCCCGGTACTGCGATCAGTTCGATACTTTCTCCTATCTTTGAGGATGCAATCACTGTTTTAGTACTGATACTTCCCTTTCCATTATTGGCCGACATATCGACAATATAGTAATTCAGGTTTGAAGTTGTTTGCATGGCAGCAGAACTGACGGAAAACAATGCATATTTGTTCTGACCTACATAACAGCAAGCCAAACCATCGGCATCGGATGCATCCCCTGCAAACGTTCCGAATTTTTGGTGAGCACTGTTGTAAATGGCATCATGCGAAGTATAGAATACATTTTCTCCATTACAAAAAGGATTGGATACAGAAAGGGAATTTTCGTCTGTCAATGTTTGAGCAGTACCTTTTGGTAAAAAGGTAGGAGTGTAATCACCATACTTGTCTCTTTTGAAAATCAGTCCTGTTTTACGACCGAAGAACCAGGTTTCATCAGAAAAGACTGTGCTCTGTCCACTTACCTCTACAGGGTAAGTTGTTGTCAATACACCCAATGCAGGCTGATCCGGAAAGGAAGCGATTACTTGGGTATTTATAAAAACTTCTGTGGTATGCAACCATAATACGGATATGGTATTAGTCCCTTGACCGGAGACAATACGTCCTCCATACACTTCCCAGGTAGGAGAAAACCCAGTATTGTTATTCAACAGAGAGTAGGAGACCGTTTCCATCTTGGATGGAGTCGCCGGACCGGTGATCCCCAGAGAAGCAACGTCATCTATTGTTATATGGTAGACCGGTAAGGAGAGTGAACTACTGAAATCTGCTGCCTTCAGATAAACAATAATACTGGTATTGAGGGCTTCTGTCCAGGTAACCCGGATGGTATTGGTTCCCTGACCGGAAACAATATTGCCTCCGCTTACTCTCCATGTAGGAGTAAAATTTGTATTTCCAAGTAATTGATAGGTTTCCGTTGTATAGCGGCTTGGATTTTGTTGCCCGGAAATCATCAAACCGACACTACTGGCAGGGCGGATTGTGGTCGATTTATAATAATTTCCCAGTTCAAAATCAGTTTCCGATTTCGCATAAATCAGTCTGTAATACAATAAATTGGAAGCGTCGATGGCCGAGATCGTATAATTGACAGGATTCGATTTGAGGGTGATACTTCCTGTAGCCGCGGGTATATCTGCATAGGTTTGATCGTCTGTAGAAGATTGCCATCTATAGTAAAGAGGAATTGCATCTGAGAATGTTGCACTCATATCAGCAAATATTTTCACGGCAGTCCCATCAATATAAATACCAGGTTCAGAAGAAAAGACAGTAGCCTGTCCGCTTACATCCACAGAGCAGGTTTTAGTCAGCACACCCAAAGACGGTTGATCCGGAAAGGATGCGATCACTTGGGTATTTCCGGAAATTTCTGTAGTCTGTGGCCATAATACAGTGATGGTATTAGTCCCCTGACCGGAGACAATATTTCCCCCATGGACCTCCCAGGTCGGAGAAAATCCGGTATTATTATTCAACAGAGAATAGGTTACCGTTTCCGATTTTGAAACAGTAGCCGGACCACTGATTGTCAGGGCGGGTGCATCAGCTACCGTTACATCGTAGACCGGTAAGGAGAATGAAGTACTGAAACCATCTGCTTTCAGAGAAGCAACAATATTGGTATTGGCAGCTTCCGTCCAGGTAACCCGGATGGTATTGGTTCCCTGACCGGAAACAATACTTCCTCCGGTTACTTGCCAGGTTGGAGTATAAGTCGTATTTCCAAGTAATTGATAGGTTTCTGTTGTATAACGGCTTGGATTTTGCAGCCCGGAAATCATCAGATCGACGCTACTGTAGGGACGGATTGTTGTCGATTTATAATAGTTTCCCGTTGTAAAACCAGCTGTCGATTCCGCATAAATCAGCCTGTAATACAATAAATTGGAAGCATCTATGGCCGGAATCGTATAGCTGACCGGATCTGATTTGGAAGCAATACTTCCTGTAGCTGTGGGAATATCCGTATAAGTATAATTATCAGTCGAAGATTGCCATCTATAATAAAGAGGTACATTTAAATCCGTTGTACCCATATCGGCATCTATTTTTACTGCACTTCCGTCTAAATAAATACCGGGTTCGGCAGAAGAAAGGGAAACATCTGATTTCCGTTGCATTTCAAACAAGACATCATCCAGCAGGATTTCGTTCCAGGCCGCTCCGTCATAGATTCCATTCAGCGAGATTTTCACCGTCCTTGATGCCGGAATCTGGTTTACGGGCAGTACAATTGTCAGAGGAATCCATTCCAGCGCTGTTTTCGTTGGGGCATATTCCAGAGGAACATTTGTCCCTGTTATTAATGCTGTATTATTTCCATCTTTGAGAATTAATTTAACGGTGGTCTTCTTCCATGCAGCTCCGGAGGCAGCAGCGATATTGACCGGATTCGCTACATATAAGGTGAAGCGACAGTCTTCATCGCTGGTAGTGGCCGGAATCGTAAAAGACTTAGAATATATTTCATAATTGGTGTTTGCCGTAGAGTATCCTATAGACATCATGTATCCATTTGTGTTACCGGTATGATCCGGAGCATTGACATAATTACTACTGGTATTATGCAATGTTGTTGCTGTTTTTACCCGGGTGTAATAGGATTTACATGAGCCGAAATAAAGGGCTCCATAAGTGGCGGTACCATAAGGAATGTTCCCTTCTGTAGAGGTGTTGATAACACTTCCCCGGACAGCCGCTCCCGAACCGAAGTCTATTTTTTCAATCAATTTGTATGTGTCCAGTGGATACATATCCCGTATAAACGGGAAAAGCGATAGAAATCCTATCAAGAGAATAGTTTTCTTCATTTTTGTTTCATTTAGAGTTTATTGATTTTATGTATGTAAAAATATTTACTTTACAGGACCATTTCCTCCTCCCATAATATGCCAGCAAGTTGATAGCACATACACAACGCAAACAAATAAGGTATGCGCGTCATACAATTGCTAACTCTTTTGCCTGTTTTCCGGATATCTCCGGAATATAGGCAAAAAAGCCGGGGTCCCATAGGCCTGGCTTTCCCAAGCAAAGCTATCGGATGCATTATTAGTGGGAGGATTGAATGGAACATTTAAAAATGGTTTGCATCATGTGCTGCATTTTTGTTGTCTCTTGTTAAGAGACAGACAAAAACATAGAAGCCATTGCGTTTGGCTTTACAATGATTGGCGTTGTTACTATGGGGCAAAGGTATAGGGAGTGCTTGGATCAGATTTTGCACATTTCATCCCCTGTTTATAAAATACCATCCAATATTGCAGTATACATGCTGAGTCTTCTGGTCTTAAATGAATTTTGTTTGGTTTTCGAGGCCTGGGTTATGTAAAAACGGTGTTTTCAAAAATGTTTGAAAAGAATTACTTTGCCTTAATGATAAAAAGAATGCAAATTATTAATACACAATAGTTTGCAATCTTTGTATTCAAATTTTAAAAATTTTTGTTTAAACAATTGTTCGAAAAAGACCTCTTTTTTTTTAGCAAAGATCCTTTGTATTTAACATTCAACATATTACACTTCGTACTACAAGGCATCTGTCTCTTAACAAGAGATTTTTCACATTACCCATTACTTCTACTTCAGGTGGCTTTCGTTATTATTTGTTTTAATTCATCCGGATTCGTGTTCAAAAAAACAAAATATAATAACAAAAAGAGGAGCTGTTCCTTATCGGGACAGCTCCTTTTGCCAGTTCTCAAACGATTAATATATTTACATTAACCCGGTTTATTTGTTGAGAATCTTTTCCACAATGGTTTCTTTGTCGGTTGTTATCTTTACAATATATACCATTTCATGCGAATTCTCTGGCAAAGTTATTTTACAAAATTCTTTGTCTTCGGCGCTTCTGTAGATTTCCGTTCCTGAGATTGTATAAATACTGATTGTTTTGATGAGATCCTGACTTCTCACATAGAGTGAGTTGTCTCTTGTCCATAATTGTACCGGCATATTTACTTTTTCAGAAGATACAGAAGTCCCGGCTTCCGGTGCGAAAATCAGTTTGAATCGTTCTTCGCTGTCAAACTCGGAGGTGTTTATGACAATATCATTTGTAGTAATCAAATCATAAGATTCTCCTGTTTTCAGATCTAATAACTCTATTCCCTGAAAGTCTCCCTGAAGTTCCACCTTCAGGGTGTATTCCTGGTCTTCACCCGGGATCAGTCCCAAAAGCATTTCATCTAAACGATCGGTAGTCGATATTTGATTATATTGTTCTCTCTCCTCTATAGTATACATGCAGGGAGTACCAGCTACAAAACTGACATATTTTTTTCCATCGAATCCATCATCGTATCCGGAGCTGGTTCCGGGCATTTCCCTTATATAGACTTCATCGTTATAATTTTTACCTTCCAGATTGAGTTTTACCATCCGATAGTTCTCTTTTTTGGCACTTCTTAGCAGTGTGTTATTCACTGTTGTTGCACTATAAGGGATAGTAATTCCGGCCGGAGAATTGAGATCTTTGACTTCGACGAAGAATCCCTGGAGGGAAGACAAAGTTTTGTCAGACTGAGCAATCGAACCTAACGTAAAGGCTTCGTATTGCGCTTTATCTAAATTCCAGACCCAGAAAGTACTATATATATTGGCCATTGCCCAGGAAGAAGCATTTTCCAGATTGATGGAAGCCGTGAACGGATTACCTATGAGATTTAAACCGTTACCACTTGTATTTAATAAAAAGTTAGTATTGCTGTTCGTTATTTGTCCCTTGAAAGTAAAAGTATGCGGTTCACGATAGTTGACGGCATATCCGGCGCCTCTTTTAAGGATACTGTTGTCATATTGTCTCTCCCAACGATCCGAAGCCGGATTGTATCGGTCTACCCAAGTGTTGTTATAAGTAGGTGATGCAGTAATCTGCTCAATAGGAATTGTCATCATTTGCCAGGTACCCGAACCAGCTGAAATTTCTGTATTTTCAGTAATAATGCTGGTTCTCAGAAATTTATGTATAGTTGCTAATGGTGGAATTCCACTTTTAACAATCAGATTGGCGTTCTTAGATGCGCCGGCGCCTTCTTCCGTCAGTAGTTGAATACTGGTTGCATCAAGATTTTCTCCCTCTATAGCATTCGTTACCAGGGAGGCATTCGCATTGATAATGACTTTTTTCCCATTTTTAATCTGAACGGATAAACAAGTGGTTGCCATCAGATCTACGTTGACCTGGTCTACCCCAGTACTTCCTTCGATCATTGCGATATCATAAAGTCCGGGAATCAGGTTGTCTTTCCAGTTGGCAGCTACACTCCACAGAGTTCCATTGCTGCCAGCTGCCTGACGTCCATAATAAACCATTGTTTCTCCTATTGCTACGAATAAAATTTCACTGTCAGCAAAAAGACCGGGACCTCCGCTATCACGGATTACATATTTCACCTTGAACTGATCTCCTTTGGTAAATGTAAAAGGAGCCACCGCTTTAAGGGTTACAGTTTTAGTGATAGGGTCGAAGTCCACAGTTACTTTTTGTGCATCATCTTCGTTCATCAGGGATGCATCTACCAGGAATATTTTCTCCGCATCATCATCTCCTCCATTGTCATCATTTTCCAAAGGATAAGCAGTTACTGTTGTTGCCGCTTCGTTGAAATAAACCACATCCGGTCTGGCTATTGGAGGATTATTGGTGACATCAGGGCAGACCCCCGGATAAGTAATCCCCATAGAAAAACACTTGGATTGCCCGGTTCTTCCTGTTGAAATTCCGGATAATAAAATTCCGTTTACATCATAAGAAAAAGCCGGATCATCAGCCGGAAGATCAGGTGTGTTGACAACTCCCACATATGGAGGAGCCGTATTATTACTTCTTATCACATACACTTTTCCGTCCGGACCTAATTTACAATCACGAGCGTCACCCTTTTTTATCAGGCGTACTACATCTTCTTGCAAATCATATTGACCTAATTGTCCCCCTTGAAAGAATCCCATATACAGAAAACGGCCACTGGGAGAATAACTGAACCCGTAAACATATCCGGCATTTTTAAAATCTCCTGCGGTTGATGAGGTTGGTACTACTATTGTTCTGGAATCTTCTAGCATCCCGGATTCAGGATTAAAGTCTATCAGCTGCATTTTAGCTTCGGTAGCTCCCTCGTAACAAACCGCAATCTGATTGTAGGAAGGATTTACTTTCATGTGCATGGCCCGATCGGCATTTGTTTCGGTAAAGCTGATCGATGTCACAGAGGATACAATTCCAGAAACTCCACTTGGAGTTATTTCTCTTACACATACTTTTCCTTGAAGAAGATTATGGTAAACCAACCAGTATTCATCCCATTTTCCAGCTTTAGGCACCACTTCGATGGCCTCTGATATCCCACCTTCGGGTTCTATTTGGGTCTTTTTCTGGGGCATTTCGCTTGCTTTCAGCAGTCTTCCCATCCCATTTTCTTCATCCATATCGATGATATAATAAAAAAGACCACCGACCCCAAAATCTGTTGAAACGGAAAACAACCAATACAGGTTTTTCCCCATATAACAAACCGCTAATCCGTCGGCATTGGAGGTATTCCCCAGGAAATTACCGTCTTTCAACATCTCGTGTTTCGGATTGAACAAAGTACTGTTGTCAGCGTAGAATAGTACGGAACCTTTGGAATCGACTCCGGTAACCGAGATACTGTTTTCTCTACTGAATACATTTGATTTTCCGGAATAATCTTCCGCTACATACTCGCCTGTCAGATTATTTCTCCTGAAGAAGATTCCGGCAGACTTCATCCTTGTTGTAGATCCGGGTGGAGTTATCTCTCCGAAATACCAGATTTCGTCACCAAAATAACTGGTACATGGATTTAATGTGGCATTCCGCAAGGGAATCGATGTCTGATCTCCGGGGAAATTAGAGACAATGAGTTCCTTTTTTCCAGGAGAAGCTTCTGGCTTTTGTTGGGCAAAAGCGGTGTATCCTGTCAATAGACTTAACAGGCATACTCCATAAGTTTTCCATTTCATTATAAAAGTTTTTTTCTTCATTGAAATATAATTTAATATTGTTTCTAGTAATCTGGGGAAATGATAGTTCATATCTTTTAAAAAATGCGTTTACTCTTTTATTGCCTGTTTTTTGCTTCTTCTGCATTGAACGATAATGTATCCGGTTATCATTATGCAGCAAATCCATAAAGCATCTCCTGCAGGAACTTCTCCTACCCGGTTGTATCCTCCATTTTCATGAGGATCTATATTGCTTCCAGGGCCGGTTCCCGGTCCGGAAGGACCTCCAGGAGCAAATAAGTTTGTTTCACTTGATGAAAAAAAAGAATCGGAATTGCTCTCCTTTTGATCTTGAAAAGATTGATAAAATGAGGATTCTGATTTTTTTTTCTTGTAGAAAAAGGAATTGTTTTGGGAGGAAAACCCATTGAGGGGACACATTAGAAACAATAACACTGTTGCAGTCAAACCGGTTAATATTCTTTTCATAATTTTTTGTTTGTGCCCATTGAAACCTACTTTTTTGTCTATAACAAAGCTCAGATTGCCAATAAGCGTTATTTATAATCTTGATTATTAATTATTTCCCTTAATAGATAACATATATGTATTTAGGCTCCATCCCCCTCCACTTTTGTTGTACAAGTAACGCCAATCACACATACACAACGCAAACAAATAAGGTATGTGAGTTATAAAATTGCTAACTCTTTTGTCGGTTTTCTGGATATTTCCAGCGTATAGACAGAAAAGTCTGTATCCTGTAGCCCTAACTTTCTCAAGCGAAGCTACCGGAGGTACTACTAGTGGAAGGGTCGAATGGAACATTTGAAATATATTATATGCTGCATTTTTTATCTGTCTCTTTCGAAGAGACAGGCATATAAATACAAAACAGTGTAATTGTTTGTTTTTTAATGAATTAAATTGTTTTAATTTTTGAAAATGATTTTTTTTGAAACAATTTTTCAAATGAAATAGAAAAATCAGAATTTATTTAGAGGATAACTGATTGCTTTATAGCGAATTATTATTATTATTTATTCCTGTCAGGTCTGAGTTTCGTGAAACATTTATCCGAACATATAGAGTTCTTGGCTTATCTCTTTAGGCTTATTATTCTTAGTTGAGAATTATCCAGGCCCTTGCAACCGCGTAGCGGTATTGCGTCTATAGCCGTGGGTAAGCGATAGCACAGCCATGCTCGGAAGATTTGCGAGGCCTTGGCCCAGAGGGCCACAGTGTTCGTAGACGTGGGTGAAAGCCCACGGTGGAAAGGGAATCGCCCCTCATTGTGCGACGCATTAGCGGTGCTGTTAATCCAAAATCCAGTTAAATAAATTTTTATCAATTATTATCTAATAAGCTACAGCGCCGCTAACGCGGCGCAGGTTATCTTGCGATTATCCTTTCCGCCGTGGGCTTTCACCCACGTCTACGGACACTGTGGCCCTCTGGGCCAAGGCCTCGCAAATCTTCCGAGCATGGCTGTGCTATCGCTTACCCACGGCTATAGACGCAATACCGCTATGCGGTTGCAAGGGCCTGGATAGTCACTGGTTGAGAACTGAGACTTAAAATATTAGACACTTTAAAGGTGCTAACGTATCTATTCGAGTTGTAATAATGGCTGATATTTTATAAATAGAGACTCAAATGTACAAAATTCAATCTGACAACTCCCTATATCTTTGTCCCATTGTAACAACGTTAAACATCATAGAGCTATTTATAATGGCTTTTATGTCTTTTCTGTCTCTTCGAAAGAGACAATGTTTTTATTGTCTCATTATCTTGAATTTATTTTTATTGTTTCCCTCTCCACCTATTACTTTCCGGTTGGCTTCATGAAGCGAATAGTAATCGAAAGACTTTAAATATATCAGTGTAGTTTTTGAACTTTCATGCCCCAGTCCCTGACTGATGATATCCAAAGAAACCCCTATTGCATGTGCAATAGAAGCCCAGGAGTGCCTTGCAACATAAGTCGTGACAGGTTTATCTAATCCGATAAGAGGAGAGAGTTTCTTCAGGCCATTGTTTTGTTTTCTTAAAGCGTTTTCATAACTTCTCCGGCTATCCCCTTTTTTCAGTATGGGTAACAAATAATGGGAAGCGGAGTCTTGGTATTTATTGAGGATTGCCTGTATCTCCGGGGTAATTTCAATCTCAAAATATTGTCCTGTTTTTTTTCGGGTATAACAAATGCATCCATTGATGATGTTTTCTTTTTTCAGGTAAGCCATATCTATGAAAGAAATTCCCCTCAGATAATAACTTAGCAGAAACATCCAGCGAACTTGATCCAGTTCATTTTTTTTATCAAACGGGAAGTTAATATCTTCCATATGTTTGATTGCTTCTTTTTTTATAGCGCGTTTCGTCGTTTTTTCATTTCCTGTGAAAACAGTGGAGAAAGGCCTGTCTATTCTTCCCTCTACAACCTTCTCTATGATAGCCCGGTTAAAGACAGCCCTCAGGTTACGGCAATAATAGGATGCAGTATTGAGTTTATTTCCGGTATTCAACATGTATTGCTCGAAATGCAATGTAAACTCTGGAGTTATTTCATTCAATTGAATATCTTTTCCCTGATTGAATTGTTTTACTTTTTTTACCACAGACCAATAAGATCTGGCTGTACGGGGTTGCCGGTTTCCCATTTGTGTCACTAATTTTTCCACGAATTCAGATAAAGTATTTCCTCTTTTTTTAGAACTGTAGGATTGTAACAACTCATCCAAAGTATATCCGGAAGGCTTGTTCTCAAGTTCCCGGATCATTGCTTCGACCTGTGACTTTGTGTGTATAAGTTTATTATAAACATTTTCCAGATATACTTTACGCTGAGGATTGTTTGTATTTAGCCGGAAACTTTGGTTGCGGGTATCCCATTCTTCAGGATAAATCTTAAATCCTTTGAAAACAGATACCCTGGATTTACGGTTTTTAATGAATTGTAAATATAAACTTCCGGGCTTGCCATTAATGCTTGATGGACGGAATTTTAACATAACAGATGTTTGCATAAACGATGGAGTTTTGATGATTATTGAATACTATAAAAATCTGATTTTGCAAACAAAAATATGTATAAAATAGTTTTCAGCATATATGGGTATAAATCTTCAACCGGAAGACCTTACAAAGGTGTGGATGTTTTTTTTCTTTTGATTATTTTATATATAACGTATACAAATATCATTGCCATCATACAAATATAGGAATCTCTTATTGGTAAGCCTCCGATAGGAGGGCCGGAAGGCCCTGTAAGTATATTTTCTTCTTCCTGCATCAGATTACTTTCGGCAAAAGGATGGTATCTCCCATAAATTTTATCCAGTTTATCAAGTGGAGCAGGGCTGGTTGCAAACACTGCATTCTCTTCGGAGTTTATGGAAAAGGGAGAGGTTATAAGGATTTCAGATTCTGAATATATTTTCAGGTCACATATAGTAAGCATAGCTAAAATAAGAGATATGAATCCAATTTTTAATTTATATAGTTTCATGATTAATGGATATGTATTAATTGATTATTATTATTTTCTTATTCTTGGTTTCTCCATTGATTAATTTTATGTCTGCAATATACATCCCGTCGGGAAGTTGAACTTCCTTAGAAAAGTTTTTAGCATTGATATTAGACCAACTTGAAATCTTTATTCCCTGGATTGAAAATATACTGACCATTGAAATAATCTCAGAGGATTGGATTTGAAGCATGTTTTCATAGAAAGATGCCTGAAATACAGTTTTATTAATGGCTGGATCAATTGCAGTAGCGTCTTTCGAACCGCCTATCCGCAACAGAAAGCGTTCGCCTGCATTGGGCTCGTTTTTGAATGAATAGGTATTTTGATTTAATAAGTTTATCGTTTTATTCAATCGGGTATCTGTCAATGTAAACGATTCGTAGTTCATGGATCCAATGTTTGAAAAGGAGAAGTTTATTGTGTCATTACTTTCACATTTTATACCTATCGGAACTTCAATTTGCTCTCCCTGTTCGTGTTGGATGACATTTTTTTTCTTCGCTGAATTGAGCGTATAGATCTGGGGAACATTTTCAGATTCTTTAGAGATTATAAACAACTGAGGAATGTCCGGGTTAAGTGTAGCATTGTTTATAACTATCATTGCCCTGCCACTCCCATTTTTATTGTCGGCATTTATGTAAATCTTTTCATTTTCCGGTAAAAAGGATCTGAGCTTATGGAGAGTAAATGCCGGCCTTGTTACCGAAGAAGATTTAGGAAAATATAATGTTGTTGTTCCGGTTCCTTTTGTTTTGATAAAAAATCCCTGAAAAGAAGCGATATCGTTTGTTAATCCATCGGAAGAACCATCAGGAATACTATATGTAATGAATTTATCTTTTTCAAATAACCGGTAATAATTCTCCATTACCGCATTGTTTCTTTCGTAAAGATTATTAAAGTCCAGGGACGATATGAACGGATTTCCAATCATAATCTCCGTTCCTGCCGGTACATTTACAGCAAAATCATTCCTTGCTTCATTGTTATTATCCTCAAATACAAACCGGTAAGATTGGCCGCCCCGCCTAAAACTATCGTAAAAAGATTTTTTGACCGGCAATCCGATGCGGTCATAATAGTAATAATAGAAGCGACTTGTCGAATCAGCAGTGTTGTATTCATGAATCCTGTGGTTTGCACTGATTACTGCATCTTCGAAATAAGGCATTTGCAATATGCCATTAAGAGCATTCAAATTCTGATGATTGTCTTCTCCTAATACTCCTGGAAGGAGTTCTCCGGCCCATATACTGATTGCATAATTTTGTCTGGCTCCTATTTCCAACGCAGCCGTATTTTCAGGGATATACCAATCGCCATTCAGTGTGCTGAAACGATCTATGGATGACTTAAAACCCCGTTGCCAGAAATTCGGGAAACCACCGACAGAGAAGTCTGACGAAACAATGTTTTTAAGCGGAGCTGCCAAAGCATACCAATGTCCCCGTTCCATCGGAGCCGCAGAATAAGGATCCCCATTCAAAATGTAATTACTTTCATTATAATATCCGAAATTATATTGAATATAAGCTTTACGATAATCTAAGTAATGAGGCTTAGCCACTTCAGATCCAAAATGATATGTAATATCCCTGCATCGAGGTTCTCCATAAAATTCACTCCTCAATGTATTTTCATTTTCTAAAGACGGGTAATATTGGGCATTACCTGGAATATGCACATCTGTGCATTTACCGGGAATGTTATTCAGAGGAACATCATTGGCATCTACCCAGTTGTCTGGATTATTCCAGTCGTTGTTTTTGGAGGTTTTGCTCCAATACATGAGATTTGGAGTAATTGTAATATATGTCGGATCAGACATACTGCAACAGTTGAACAATTTTTCGTCAATAGCAATAGGGTGTCCCACAACAGCTCGCAGGTATCCTGATTTTTGAAATGGCATATCCAAATGGACAGATGTAAGATTTGATATAGTGTCCCATTTCGCATCAAATCCCATGCTTCCGTTTTCACTAAATAACCAATTCACTTTAACATCTTCAGTCAAAGGCATTTTATTCATATCTTTAATGGTGAGGTTTAGCGGATCACCGGGACAATAAGATAAGGGTCCATCAATCATTACAGGAGAAATGCTTCCGTAAACTTCAATATCATCAATCATCAAATCATTTCCATTACCGCCCGGTGCATTGTTTTTTAGTGTAAGAATAACCGTTGAAGAAGATCCTGTAATAAAATCAAAACCATATGGTCTCCAGTTAGTTGCAGGATCTGTTACCTTGGGAATACTACCCGTTTTGTATTCTTTCAGTATTGTACCGTCTGCCCCGTCTGTAAGTATAAAATGCAAGTCAGGGTCGTTGAATACAGTTCCCTGTTTTGTATAGCTGGCTGTCTGATCAGCATTAGGATTTACCAGGTTAAATACCCAGGCCGAAAAATACAAGTGAGTACCAGGACATATATTGCTGATTTTAAGTTGGTAAAACTGCCCGGGATCATAATTGGCATTTACGATAAGTGACCGTCCTTTACCGGGATCTGTATGATCATAAGATGCTTCAGCATAATAAAAATAGTCTTTATAGTAGTTACTTAACTGAGAACAAATACCATAGTTGCCATTTGTATGTAAATCGCCACCAAACTGATAAGTGGTAATACCATTTCCCAAAGATTTTTCGGAGCAACCACTTCCTGACCCGAAATCCTCTTTAAACAATAAAGTTCTTATTTGTTTTACCTGAAACGATTTGATTTCGCTTTGGCAACCGAACTTATTCTTTACTCGTGCATAAATGGTTTGAGTACCGTCAACAGAGTAAGTTGTTGGTGACGGGATGATGTTTGCATCAAATGTTGAGTCGCCTGTTTTACTGAACTGAATCTCATCTATTGTCGTATTTTGCAGGTTTTTGACACAGTTTGTCAGATTTAATGCCGAAGTATTGGTTTCTCCGTCAATCACATCAAACATCAAGGGAAGGGCACATATGGTGTAAATTACCGGATAGGATGGCCAGATTTTCCCCGACTCATAAGCAATAATGTACAAAATGCCATTCATCTCGAGTGCAGGATTGCTAAACGTCCATGTATGACTGGTATTATTCACGTTAGCAGTTCCAATCTGAATGAAACTCGTCCCGATTTTCGTATATATTAAAATGCTATCCATTGTTACATCCGTGCGAAATACACCTTGCAGGCTTGTACCCGAACTACTTACGTTATTTACCGGTGAACTTTGTGTTTGTAAATAAGGAAGGTTGATGTTCTCCCAAATATTCCAATTCTTGCTGTTATCGTTGACAGAAGCAATGCTCCATGCAACAGTAGTCGCATAAAACGACTGAGTTTTCAGGGTATTTGTATTTTGTGTTCCCCCGTCATAACCGTTAATATCAGGAGTAATAGTTTTAGGATCTTTAATTATGAGAATTGACATATCATTTGTCGCGTAGTTATTTTCTGTTATCCCCGGGTCACTGTATTGTTTATAACCAACCACCCGTCCGGTAAAAGAACTGTTATTGCCAATGACCAAGGTATTCAAGGCAACACTATTTTTGAGTTTAGATGTGAGTTGTGAGATACTTCCGGTTATTCCTCCGGCTTTTGCAGGAGAAGTTGAGGTAATATTACCTGCAGTATAACAGGAAGTTACAACTCCACTGCTGCTGATTGTTCCAATTAATCCCCCAATAGCAGATCCCCCTTCAACATTGCCCCATGCATATGAATCGCTCAGGGTGCCACGTAAAACACCAATCAGGCCACCAATTCCATTAACACCACCACTTCCGGTTATATTCACAAAGGCAAAGCATTGTTTAATAGCAGGAACATTGTTTGGCTGATTACCCACTAAACCTCCGATTTGGTCGGTTCCGGCAACAGTTCCCATCACATAACAGTTGCTTATACTTCCTCCGCTCTGGCTTCCTGCCAAAATACCTACATTAGTTCCTCCTTTAATTCCTTCAGATACTGTGGATACTCCTAAGTTTGAAATTGTTGCAGCGCTCAAATATCCAAATAACCCGACATCATTGATCGATGGTTGGTTAATATACAATCCGTTAATTTTCTTTCCGTTGCCATCAAAATTACCCTTAAACGGTTTAGTCGATGAACCGATCGGAATCCATGCAGTCCCGGATAAGTCTAAGTTTACCATCAACCTGAAATATTTACCACTATAATTTGTCCCGGTATTGACACCAGTTTGTAAAGCTATTAATTCATTCAGATTGGTAATCCGGTAGGGATCTCCTGAAATCCCGCTTCCCGTCGTCCATTGGGCAAATAGGGCAGGACTTACAACAAAAGATAAGCATAAGCATAAGAAGAAAATAAAAACAGGCCTTCTAAAATTGAGTTTTTGTTCTTGGTTCATAGTTTATAAGATACAATTAATTATAAATCATATTTTGAATTAATGCTTCATAATGAAGCACTGAAAAATAAGGACAAAAAAAATAGCCATTATTTTTTTACAAGTACAAGATACCTGAAGAAGCGACATGATCACACATTCATTATTCAAGAAAATAGGAATAATAAGAAGAGAACAAATTTGAGAAACCAGCTGCTTCATAAAATCATGCGATATATTTTTGTTAAATCTTTCAGTGCTTCAAAATGAAGCATATAAAATTGGTTACAAAAATACTGCCAATTTTCAATAAGCGCTATCAGTCAACTGATATTTTGTGTTTTTTTAAGAAAAACAACATGTTACAACCAGGCAGTATTAAAGCCTTTCATTTCTGCCTGGTTGTACTTTTCTTCATTGAATGAAAATAATTTGGGGGATTTATATGCCACACCTTTGAGGCGTTCATTTAAGTCTTCGATATAATTATAAGAGAGTACTTTTCGTTCAAAATTCCGGCGGTTCAGAGGTCTTCCTAAAATTGTTTCATACAATACACGTAATTCTGTCATAGTAAACTTTTCAGGCAACAGTTCTCTTCCTATGGGTATCAGGTTCAACTGAAAGCGGATGGTTTCCATCGCCTTTTCTATGATGTGCCGATGATCGGCATAGTAAGGAAAAACTGAGTCAAAATCTTTCCATTCAACTCTTTCATTTTCTGACAAAGGCGTTATTTTTACTTTTGTATAATCTACTAAGGCATAATACCCCATTGTGATGAAGCGATTATTAAACCAGTGGTTGTTATCTATATTAATGCCATATTCTTTTCTGAAGATTTCCTGTGAATTGGTTCGCAGACCTATTCTGCGGTCAGCTTTCCCGAATAGATAGAACTGACGTAAATATATGTTTTCCAACCCCGTAAGTTCTTCTAGAATGCGGATTGCCGCAATGTCTACGTCTTCATTTTTCAGCACAAAACTACCGGGTAGTTGCCAAAAATCAAATCCTTTATATTGGGTTAATAAGACTTTCAATGTTTTTTCATGAAAACCAAAGACTACACAATCAATAGAGAAACCCGGATGAAAAAAATCAATGTTCTTTAAAAGTGCTGCGACTCCTGAGGTTATCTTTTTAGGATCCATATTATTTGTTTTATGAAAATTATGATCTCAAAGTTACAAATTTATTTGTTTCGAACAGTGGATGATAGAAAAAATAACAGGAAATGTTTCTCTTTAATCTGGAGTAACTTCATAATAGTTGCATCTGACAGCTCGTTGTATTCTTGATGGATTTGCATTGAAGAGAAGATAGAAATTCTGTCATGTATATAAACGTGTATGTGGTGCTGAAGTGAAAGGTCGAAAACAAAAATAGGAGAAAACTATTTTTGTTTTCTCCTACCTGATTGGAAGACAGAATTTGTGTTTTATTCTTTTCTCCTTTTTTTTGCTACACCATATATGCAAGCTAACAAACCCAGTATTATTCCCCCTTCAGCCACCGGGCTGGATGGGTTTGGATCTCCTCCTCCGGTTGTAGGAGGTTTTACCTTGAGCACAGGCTCATCAGAGAAGAAGGAAGATCCGGAAGTGACGGTTTGTTGTTCCGTTTGATCTTGTTTCAGCATTTTTGTTTCGGAAGATTTTTGTTGATCAAACCAATAACTGCCTTGAGCATGCAGGACATTGACTGAAAAGGCAGATATGATGATTAAGCTGACTACTATTTTTTTCATAATTTCTTCATTGTGATATTTTGTCCCCGATTGGTTTTTTAGTATATAAAACCACCTGGGGACAAAATTGTATTGGGAGTTATTTGTTAATGATTACTTTTTTGATTTGTTTATCTGTTTTAGATTTTACACTTACAATGTATACTCCGGTTGTATTTACAGGGATGTTACATTTGTCTTTGTCTACAGATAACCTCTGTATACACCTTCCGCTGATGTCGAATATTTCGATCGTTGAAGGAGAAGAGATACCATCAATACAGATATTCTTATCTTTTGCGTAAATAATAGCAGATGTTTTAACCGGCTCGTCTATACTTGTCTGCGATTTGATTACATTTTCAATAATCAGTACCAGATTGTCCGTAGTTTCACCTGCAGATGCCTGGATATAGAAACTTTCTCCGGCACTCAGACTTTTAGTTTCTCCTGTTTGAGTATTTTGCAGATAATATTTATTCAGGAAAGAGAGACGATTGGCTTTCCCTAATCCGATGCGGTATGTGCCTGTTTCACCGGCATAGAAGTGTACGGGAACTTTAGTGATTCCATTGTTAGATGCCGGAAGTTCATTGGAACTGTAGTTATGTCCTTTTAATTCCGTCCAGATTTGAGGCAATGAACGGTTGGTATATACTACTCTGTCTAAATCCCATCCCGGATCATATCCATCAGTAGCCATCGGGTTGATAATAACAGAAGTTTTATCTGAGTATCCGTTTCCTGATATTTCCATGAAAATTACATCGAATGAATTCTCGGAAGCGCTTCGCATCATTGGGGTATTATTAGGATCAGTATCTCTGAAATCTTTTCCGTAAATGATGATTGAATTATTGTTTGCATCCTTTGTAGTCCAGTTTTCACTAATAATACTTTTACCACCTAAACGTCCTGCTCCGAAAACAGAAACTCCGTCATCACTGACACCATTGTTGAACGTAAAGGAAGATACGCCGCTTCCGGGTACCTGGAAAAATACGGGTTTGAACGGAGGAAGATACGCTTCATCATAACGGCTCAGCGCTACATATTCGGCTTTTTCTTCCGACCAGTAAATCAAAGAATAGGGTGCGCCATTCTGATCTTCATTGCCGGGATTTTCAAAATCATGGTTGCTTCCATCAAAACGGTAGTATGAACTGTAAGGATTACACAGCAGATTCCATCCATAGTCTGTTTTGAACCACGGTGATATGCTGGCGGCATCCGGATGTTCGAAATAGACAGTGGGCATCGTAACGCTTCCTGTGTTGAACATACTATTTTTATCACTGAAGTCAGTGGCTTTGATGCGAATATAATCTACATCAGCTGCAGTTATATAACCATACCCTCTCAGTAAATCATTGTCTGAGTAATACGGAGTGTACCCTGCACCGGAGTGTGGCGCCAGATCAAGGGTTTTCCAGTTGCCGGAATGTTGTGCTCCTGTAGAAGTCGCATTCAATCCCCTGTTGGCTACATCGTAATATTCTATCAGTACCTCAGGCTCTGTATTACCGGATGCAATCTCATTAACTGATAGTTTAACTCCATTTGCATCATACACATTTTTTGTATTGCTTGTAAATGGCATACCGAAATATCTCCATGCCGATGATTCTGCATATTGATCCAGAAACAGGTCTCCATCGATAGTTACTTCGGTTTCAGTTGCTTTAGTGATGGTATTATCTTCCACGAATACATTCACTCCTTCTTTCATAACCAGTCCTGAAGCTGGGAAGTTCACACCATCTCTATATGTTCCGTTTGCAATATGTACCTGGTATGGCACCTTCAGCGTTCCGTCTCCGTAATAATCAAAACCATTGTTGTCAGTATCTTTTGCAGAGAGATAAGCTTTGTTGATAGCGTCTTGTAAGTTTTTGGAGGTATTACGCCAGGAAGTACCTTCTCCTGTTCCCTGGTTCGTAGGCGAAACAAAAATGATAGGCGATCTTTCCGGGGTATAATTCCCGAAACCAATGCTTAGTATACCGTCAGCACAACGTGATCCCGGTTCTCCGTCGTCTTTGATCTTATATCTGATGATGATTCTTTCATTGGCCGAGAATGTTTTTCCGGCGATAGGAGTGAACGTTACGGTTCCGGCTGTATTGTCGAATGTCAGGGTTGCTCTTGATTCGGTTGGGTCATCAAAAACAGCGCCCACTAAATAGACAGTACTTCCTTCAGGGTCTGTTACTCCTGATTTGACATTTACTGTGATTGCCGTAGGAGTAACGCTGGTAGGCACAGTTCCCCATACGGTAGGGCAGGTCGGTTCATTATTCATACCTGGCAATGGTAGATATGGAGACGTAATTCCGGTAGACCATGAGATCCCTGCTCCACCGGCAACTGTATTGGATGAAGTTTTGTATGCAATAGCATCCTGTGTGATTTTGAAGTCACTGCTGTTTGATGCAATGTCCGGTGTGTGGATCACATGTGTGTATCCATAACTATATCGGTTAATATATATTTTTCCATCTGGTCCCAGCTTGGGCGATTCACCATATCTGGCACCTCCGTTAATTGAGATGCTTCTTTCGGCAACAATACTTAAAACTTCCTGAGAATCATCGATTTCAACCTGATAGATTTTTCCTGCATTATCAGAACTTGCAAGTCGTCCTACATATATATATTTTCCACTTGGAGAAAATGCAGTCATATAAGTATTGTTAAAGAGATTGTTGGAAGTTTTTACTATAGAATTTTTGTTGATTACTCCGGTTGTCGGATCAAATCTGAAAGCATACACCCAATAATGAGCGAGGGATATTATTGTTCCATCACTGTTAGCGCACATACTGAATGGAATTATAGATGTATCAGTATTGATTTGGTATGTAGTAGCCGCTCCATGGGAAAGTGTTCCGTTTATTAAATCGACAGTTATTTTCCTGACATCTATATAAGCCCCCCGGTCTGCTACAAGTCCGGTTTTTTGTTGGAAGAGTGTGAGAATCCAGTATTCATTATTGGTGTTGGGGACGGCAATCAGTTCTATTCCTTCCGAACAGGCTGTACTAATGATAGACGAGTTGGCTGGAGTAGAAACCGCACCTTTGCCATTGTTGGCTAACATATCTACTACAAAATAATTCAATCTGCCGGTTCCTGCATCTGCACTTAATGAAAATACAGCGAATTTATTTTTCCCCAAATAACATGAGGCCAGACCATCTGCCGTGGAATTGTTACCAGTAAAAGTGCCCATAGTTTGATGAGCGGTATTATAAGCTACATTATGTGAAGTATAGAATACATTCTCTCCATCACAATAAGGATTGGAGACAGACAATGAATTTTCGGAAGTATTGGTTTGAGCTACGCTCTGGATCAGTGGAGTAGGAATATAGGTACCATGGTCGTCTCGTTTGAAAATCAACCCCATACCAACTCCCCAAAACCATGATTCATCAGAAAAAACACTTTCTTTTCCGATTACAGTTACTGGTTCGGTGATGCTCATCCCCGACAAACAGTTTGCTCCCTGGAATTTAACTTCAATTCGGGCGCCTGGGTATGAACTTGAGGTACGAACCCAGGAAACAGTTATTGTATTCGTATTTTGTCCGGATAAAATATTTCCTCCATATATTTCCCAGGTAGGGGTGAGTCCGGTGTTGTTTGTTAAAGTGTAAGTTTCTGTTGCATAAATTCTTGTAGAGTATGAACCGTTGATAGTTGCAACAGGAGCATCAGCAACATTGACTTCATAAGTAGGAAGCGTTACACTTGTACTGGATCCGGATGCTTTCATACTCAACTTGAGTCGGGTATTGCCGGTCTCAGTCCAGATGACTTTAATCGTATTGGTGTTTTGTCCTGAAACAATACAACCACCTACAGCTCTCCAGGTCGGCGTGGCTCCCGGATTTCCGGTTAATTCATATGTTTCTTCCACATATCTGTTGACCGATTGAGGGCCATTGATTACAAAATCAGCTGCCATTGGCTGTAAAATATTTTGAGATACCCCCATATTGTAATCTTTGGTAAGATCAAATCCGGTTCCGGCATATATCAGTCGATAATAAGGTGCAACCCCTACTACCACGGGAGCCGTGGTATAAGATATAGTTGTTGATTTATTGGCAAGGGTTCCGGATGCCAAAGGAATGTCAGTATATGTAATACCATCTGTTGAATTTTGCCATTGGTATTCTATAGGAGGAGTCATACTTGTGGTAGCTATATTTGCACTAAGAATGGCCTGGCTGCCAACAGGATAAATACCAGGTTCATTGAGAGAGAGAGCTATATCACTAACCTGCATGGCCTCCAGCATAACATCATCGATAACTATCTCTCCGTTTCCGGGGTTTGTAGGAACTATTGTCATTTTTACATTTCCGGAAGCAGGTATGGATGAAGCAGGAATTTCAACAGAAAGTTGTTTCCATGTAAAATCGGTGCCAACCGTGGTGAGAGCAGTAACACTCGTACTTGCAATAATAACATCCGATTCGTCTCTGATATCTAATCTGATCCGGGGTGTATTGCTATCGATACCTCCACCATTATTATACATGGTACCTAAAACAGAGTTTGAAGCCCATAAAGAAAGTCTGTATTTGGGTTGGGACTTGTTCAGATTATAGAAAGTCCTGGTATAAACAATTTGATTGGGATAGCTTATTATTCCCAAAGCCAGCATATACCCATTGGTATTTCCTGTGTGGTCCGGTTTGTCTGTGTAGATACTGCCAATACTCCGGGCTGTTTTTAATCTTGTGTAATATGGCTGTGGATTGAAATTTGAGGTTTTGTATGTTGCTTTACAACTTCCTTCTGTGCTTCCGTTTAAAGCGCTTCCGATGGTGGCAGCTCCCGACCCGAAATCAATTTTTTCAACTACTTTGTATGCACCCTGTCCATACAGATTCGATTTCTGCCATAGCAGAAAGATTGACAGAAGAATCCCTGTCAAAAGAAATGTTTTCTTCATTTTTGTTTGCGTTGTTAGAGTAAAATTTTCTATTTTGATATTTTTATCTTAAAAATCCTGTGCTCTCGCACAAAACATTAAAATTGCCTGATATTCACAGGAAAATGTGTTGCAAAGGTAGGGCTTATGCCAACAGAATATTTTTAAAAAACATCCTATGTTTTGTACATTTCAGGATGTTTTTGGTGAGGTTTGGAGGGATTTCTATTTTGCTATTTCTTAGATTTTATTTTTGAGAGTACTAATTGCCATAAATCGGCCTTTTTATCTAATTGCCGTAAAGAATATATGGCAGAAAAGATAAATAACAATCCTCCCGAAAAATATCCCAGGGGGTAAGACTGGAAGAATATGATTAAAAAACAGGCAATACACAAAGCAAACTGCAGCAAGAACAGTTTTTGGAAGTCCTTATTGAACCCGATAGCATATTTTTTTTTCACGATGATACTGATTTCTATAAAATACAGGAACGAAACCACCACAAAAGCGATGCCGATACCTTCCAATCCCCCCCAATGGTATCCGGCAGCATAGCAGGCCAATTGAATCAGGTAGGTGGTCAGTTCAATCATAAAAAACAGTTTGGTATCTCCTTTGGCGATGAGGATAAATCCCAGTGTCCAGGAAGCTGCTTTGAATAACATTCCTGTTATGATCCATCGGACGAAACTTATAACAGGAATGAATTCTTCTGTAAAAAGGATTCGTACTACCCAGGGGAGTATTGCCAGAAAGAGTATGATTAGTGGGGCTATGATCAATACAGCTATTTCTGCCTGATGGTTTACGGCTTCTTCCATTTTGTTTTTGTCTGCCTGTAAACTGCTTATTCTTGGAAAATAATCTGCACCCATGGCTGCAAAAATCAGTCCGACATATTGGTTGGTCATTGACCATCCGGCAGTATATAATCCCACGGCTTCTTTCCCGGATTGTTCGTTGATCAGGAGAATAATCAGATAGGAAACAACTTGTCCGATCAGGTTGCTTAAGGTAACCATCATACCCAGCTTTACCATGCCTATCCCTTGGGTAAAAGATTCCTTGTAGGAAATCCCGGCTGGTACGAGTTTAACTTTTCGTGAAAAATGCCAGGTAGAGAGCAGGGTTGCTGCTGCTGATAAGATAAAGGCCGGAACAATTCCTTTAATACCCCAAAAATAATATAGGGGGATGGATAGCACCAAACCTGATAAAGCACCTGAAAAACCGGATTTTGTTGCGTCTTTCAGCCTTCTTGTTCCTTGTAAAACAGCTGTTTGTCCATTACTTAAAGCGGATAATAACAGGCAAACCGACAGCAGGATAAATGAAACAGTATAATCAGCACTGCCAAAACTCCACCGGCTCAATAATGGCGATAGGCAGATAACAGTTAGCGTACCCGCCATTCCGGCTGCCCAGCTCCATCTTCTGAGCGTTTGAATGGTACGGCTGATTTTTGCAGCATTATCTTCCGTATTTGCGACTGCGACATCCCTGACTGCGCTGAAACCGATACCCAATCCGGTGAGAGACCCGACCAGGTTCATGGGATTCTGGAATAACCCGTTGATTCCATAGCCGGAAGTCCCTAATAGTACTGCAATCAGCTTGGAACGAATCAGATTGATTAAAATGATGAATACCTGTACGATCCCAAAAAGGCTGGTAGCTTTGAAAGCTTGCTTATATGATTCTTTTTCCGACATTGTGTTTTTTTACAAAGCTTGCAAATTCCACATTTGCAATAGTTTTTGAATGTGTGGCAAATCTATTTCAAAGGGGTCATGGGTATTTTCCTGCCTGTTCCCTTTGGTGGCTTCTTCCGTGATATATCTTAAATTGACCCCGGAAACAGATGCAATGGTTGAAAAACCGGAGAACGGGAGCCGTGTTTTGTTGAATACAATGGCTGTACAAGTGTCGTTACCGAATAATAGGTTGGTAAATGCAGCCCCGGCACCTCCGGCTATGTATTCAGCCTGATTAAATAGGGCTATCTGATCCCGGATGCTCAGCGTTTCAGGATGTACCACTTCAAATCCGTATCCGGAAAATAGTTCTATCATGGCTTCTTCATTGAAAGTCCTTCTTCCGCTGGCATTTTTTCTGGAAATAAATATTCTTGAAGAAAATTTTCTTCCGGAGGAAAAGGGTAGTAAGTAATCTTTCAAGTCTTGTAGTAAGGATGTATCAAACTGGACATCTTCAGGAAGGATTTCATGATCGTTTACCAAGTTGGGAGGAATCAGGTTTGGACAATTGATATAGTATAATTCGTTCAAAGCATAACTGCATTTTTTATTGGCGGCTATGATCTTGTGTCCCTTGTGGTTTACCATCTCAATCAGTTCTTTGAATTGCGGAACTTTCAGACATGCACTATCTATCAGGATGGGTATATCAGCTGGAATCTCCAAATTTTCCAGTATACGGAATTTGATGATAAATTCATAGAGCAGATGGTAATAGTTCCAGGAAAAATTGCCTCCCATCCAGATTGCTTTGTCTTCCTTTTGGGTTATTCCTTTCCAATAACTGATTTTACCCCGGCGGATACGTATTATTTTTTCATCAGAGTATTTATATTTTTTCGAAAGGTCATATGACGGTAAATCGTATAAAACAGTTTCCGGGGAGGTGACGATAAGGTTTGACCCAGCTGGTATAACTGCGTTTTTTGCAATAATAGCATATTTTGTGTATTCCCTTCCTTCCTTGGGAACCGCTTTTTTTTCGCTCTGTTCGTCGAATCTTGGAGGTGTATAGGATAATTTTATTTGTTCGATATTCAGTATTTTTATATCCGGATTTTCAGATAAGAGTTCCCTGAAGGAAATTTGCTTTCCCCAGGAGAATCCCCTGTATTTTATAAAACGGGCGATAAATGTTACTAGTTGGATAAGTCCATGGACAAGTTTATTTAATCCTGTTTTTTTTACAATTTTTATTATTTTGTTTTGTCTGTTCATTGTATGGTATATATGATAAATAATTTATTTTCCCAGGCTATCTGATAGCGGTTTTCCCGGATGAATTCTTCGAAATAATCTACCCTTTCCTGTTTATAGAACCAAGGATTCATGTAGATTTCTCCTGAGTCCGGCACAATCCAGTTCCCATATCCGTCCAGAGGTTGGCATTTTTGTTTCAGCACTGGCGGAAGGGGAATACTTGCAACTGATTGATCCAGGTGCTTTTTGAAACTATCCGGGTCATACGTCCAGGGCCAGGGATTACCCAGGTAAGGTCTTGTTCCGGTCAGGTAATGAACCATCGGCAGGGATTCAAAACAAAACAGGTAATCATCTTCCTGTACAAAGTTATTTAATGCAGCAAGCAGTTCGTCCATGGCATAAGCCCGTTCTTTTGTAGTATAAACCGTGAACCTGGGATTTTTTGCTTTATAGTGTTTTTCCCAGCGGGGCCCTCTGTCGTAATATGCATAATTGGAAACAAAATATAACTGGTAAACTACATACAAAGAAAAAAATGTCAAAGAAAAAACAAGGATAGATTTTTTTTCTTTTTGTTTCTGTTGACCAATGAAACGGCAGGCATGCCAAACAGCAGTAAATGTTGCCGGCCAGATACTGTAGGCTCCCATATTTCTAACTCCGTAGTCACTTCCCAGAGGCAGGAAAAACATTACGATCAAAGAGGCGGTATTCAACAGGATGATTGATTTTTCTTTCCGGTCCACCCAACAAGAGATCAGGATCGGGAATAATATCAAGGCATAATATTTTTCCGTATCAAAAGCACGCAAAATGACAAACATCATTATCCCCGCATAAGCAATGACCGATAAAATCCTGATATATTTATTCCTGAAAAAATCATAAACATAAGCAAGGGAAATAAATGAAAAAGCGATAATACCCAAATAAATGCAAATATGAATCCCGTTGGAAACATAGATAGCTAATAAAAAAGAAAATTCATGTGTGCTTTCTGCATTTGTAGCGGCAGAAAAGAGGGTTGATATGCTTTGTGAGAAAATATCCCAGTGTCCGCAAAAGTATACCAGTAGCAAAATAACAGAAAGCCCGGAGAAGAAACCCAACAAGGATTTTTTGATATTGTCCGCCAGTTTTTTATTATCCCTTTCGTATGCATAATCAACAAATATCAATAATCCCAAAGCAAGCATGGATAGATTGGGAATTCTTGTAAAAACGTTGATACCGGTAAACAAGGCTCCCCAAAATATCATCCTGGGCTTTCCTGAACGGAAACCTTCCAGTATAAAATACAGGGAAACAGAAATAAGGAGCGCTGTCAGATAATTGTGATGGAACACCATGATTCCGAAATTATATGACAAAAGAATGAGGGCTGAGGCAACAGGTATAACTACCGGTTTTATATACTGTTTTACCGATAAGCAAGTGAAAAATATGGTTGTGGTAAGAGTTATTGTAGATAATATCCTGAAAGAAAAAATACCGCCAAAACCGAATAAAAAATTCCATATCCCTCCGGCAAAGGCTCCCAGGTAATAGACAAACTGGTATTCTACCGATGATGGATTCCTGAAAATTTGCTGGGATGTTGCCAGCGTGGCGCCTTCGTCAGTCAGGTTAAATCCCTGGAAAGAAAGCAGCAGTTCATACACAAAAGCAACACAAAGTGTTAACAACAATGCCTGTCTGTTGGTCAGATGTTGCAAGCCAAAGATTATTTTTCTGTAAATACCGGACATTTATAACTCAGATTTAATAATGGGTTTAACATTTTCCTTGCATCAAGCATGCTTATCACTTACACCCTCTGTACTTTCCTTTAAGAACAATATTTTGATGGTTTGCAGGATAATTAAAAAGTCCTGGAACAGGGAGTAGTTACTGATATATAAGAGGTCATACCGGAGTTTGTCTTCAAAACTGGTATTGTATTTCCCCTCCACCTGCGCCAGTCCTGTGAGTCCGGCTTTCATTTTAAGCCGCTGCCTGTATTGCGGTATCTGTTCTTCAAATTGTTCTGCAAAAAAGGGACGTTCCGGCCGGGGTCCTACAATACTCATATCTCCTTTGAGGATATTCAGTATCTGTGGTAATTCATCCATCCGGATGGCTCGCAGCAGGTTTCCGACTTTGGTAATCCGGAGATCCTTCTCTCCTGCCAATACCGGTCCGGACAATTTTTCTGCATCTGGCACCATTGTCCTGAATTTAAGTATCTTAAATATTTTCCCCTCACGTGTAAGCCGTTCCTGGCTGTAAAAAACCGGCCCGCCATCCCATTTCACAGCAATTGCGGCAATCACTCCAATGGGTAGAGCTAAAATAAATCCTGTAATGCCCAGTACCAGGTCTGCCATTCTTTTTACCATCCTCTCTTCCAGGGTCAATCCCATCCGGTCGATATGGAAAGTGGGTATATCATCGGTTTTGAGCATGGTGGCTGACATGATGGAAACATCCCGGTATTCGGGAACAAAATACACGCCAGTTCCGCGGTCTGCTGCCGCCATCAATATTTTTTCCCGTCCTTTATTACTTACTCCGGCAGATAAGAAAACCTCGTCACTTCTTCTGACCGCAAAGGGCAGGTTTTCGTCATTCTCCTGGCAGATGTATTTAATCCTGTATATATCTTTGTATTTGCTCTGGAGGATATCCGCCAATTGTGGGGCTTCCGGTCCGATGAGGGTAATATCCCGGATTCCATGATTCTTTTTGGCCATGCGCCATACCAGTATGCGCCATGCGGTAAGCAATATCCAATAAATAGCAGTACTTAAAAAGATGATACTCCGTGGTAAGGCCATGGCTCCTCCGCGGACAAAAAAACAAGTAGCCATGATACCTATCATCAACGATATTGATATCAGGGATACAGTATAAACTACATCTCCCAGCTTGCGCCGGGTGAAACTGTACAGACCGAAGGCGTACATCAATATCAGATACAATAATCCTATTATTGGCGATATGATATAAAATGCCCGGATATTATCTTCATAGTTTTCCATCAGATTACTCCTGCCAAGGATATAATAACTCAACAGGATGCTGCCGAATACGATGAACAGGTCGGTAAGTATGATTAATATTCTTCTCATATATGTTTATTAATATTCTTGTATGTGCTTTGTTATCGGTATTTTACTTGTTGTATAATTCAATCAGCTCCTTCAGTATGGCATCAATGGTAAAGAATTCTGCCACCCGTTTCCTGGCATTATTTCCGAGTTCCCGTCTTAACTTATCATCTTTAAGTAACCGGTTGATGGCATCCGCCAGCAAAATCCTGTTTCCATTTTCCACTTCCAGTCCTGTTTTTCCATCCGGGCATACCCAGTTGACTCCCGATCCGGGAATGTTAAAAGTCACTGCCGGAAGCCCACAATACATGGCTTCTGCCAGGGCAATTCCAAAAGCTTCGTTACGGGTAATGGAGGGGAATGCAAACACTTCGGATGCATGCAGGTACTGCCGCACTTCGTCATTGTCTAACCGTCCGGGGAAATATACATATCCGGCTCCGGATATTTCTTTCAGGCCGGCAGTCAGGGGGCCTTGCCCGGCAATCACAACCACAGCATCCTCTGAAATAAGCGGCGCAGCTTCAATCAGGTAGCGGAACCCTTTGTAGGTGACATGTCGTCCAAAAGCAAAGACGATTTTTTTCTCATCATGAAACGCTTTTATTTTTGCGATTTCCTTTTCGTCTCCTTCCTGTTTTTGCAGTTTGTTGCTATTGACTGTGTTGGGTAGTACCTGTAATTTGTTTCGCCAGGGGGAGAGTACTTTAGAGGCCGGTGCATACTCCGGACTGGTCACCAATATCCTGTCGGCCCGGCATAACAACCATTCTTCCACCGGGCGGTAAAAGAAGTGCAGTAACCGTTGTTCCACAATATCTGAATGCCAATGCACTATCAATTTAATCCTGTATGGCAGCAAAAGTTTCAGGTAAAAGCTGCTTAAAGGATTGGGAGTATGGAAATGAATGATATCCGGGGAAAATTCCCTGAGTATCTTTTTCAATTCGAAGTAAAAGAACAAAGAAACCGACTGGCTGAACAGTTTTTTCCAGACTCCACAACGGATTACTTCCACCCCATCAATAATATCCTTTTCTGTCTGGCCTTTCTGGTGAAAACAAATCACTTTATGCTCATATTGTGGAACAGCAGAAACAATACTATAGCAGACATCTTCTATTCCTCCGATATGCGGAGGGTAATAATTGGAAATATGTAATATTTTATTGGTCATACACTATTCAATTTCCTTTGGGGAATAATAAACACATCAAATCATTCCAGTTGGAAGCAAACGGTTGCTGATAATCTGTCTGCCGGGTCGGGTCATATATCATCTGTTCTTCAATTAAATTTTTCATATCCAGAGCCAGTTCCCTTGCATTATCCGGATCAAAGAATTTCACTTTATCATATGCTCCAACGGTTTCACGGGCATAAGGCAAATCAGCAGATAATATGGGTTTATTGAGTTCTTTGGCCTCCGACAAAGGCAAACCCCAGGATTCTGTTTTTGAAGGAAAAAGCAGGCAATCGCATTGCTTATAAGCTTTATCCATTTCCTCTTTTGAAAGATATCCCGCAAATCTGAGGCTTTTCAGATGCTTGAATTTCCTGTGCAGGTAGCGGGCATAACGGTTTTCCGCTCCATTGATGGTTATAACCACCTCGAAACCGGATACAGCTTCTTTTTCCAACAGCGCCACAGCTTTGCCTATGACTTCAAAATTTTTATGAATCATCGGCCCTGAAGGATAGAAAAACACTTTTTTTACATTCCCGTCCTTTCCTTCCTTCATACTTTGTTCAGGAACTCCTACCGGAAGTGAAACCACGATTTTATTGACCCCATACACCTCCTGGAACAATTCCCTGGTTGCTTCCTGCTGGACGATCACACAATCATTTTTCCGGATGTTGATCCTGTAAAAATGTTTCAGGAAGACACTGAACATATAGATAGGTAATTGCAGGAAAAAGGCTTTCCATCCAGCCTTGTAAAATGGAAACGAGTTGTGGCAGTATACCATCCTTTTCTCTGCATGCACGCTGGGAGATAAGTCATGCATCGAAAGCCAGCACCAGGGTTTTAACTGTTTTGACAGTTTCCGGAATCCTATATATTCGTAATACAACCGGAATAACCATGATTTCCGGGATTTGGGAAAAGCGATATACTGCACATTTTCATATGTCGGATGTTGCTTTTGATCATGTACCAAAGCGATGATCAGGTATTCACTTCCCAGTAGGGCCGACATTGAGGCGATACAATCCTGCATCACCTTCAAAGTGCCTCCTGTAAAGAGGTTGATACCTGAAACGACTATTGTTTTCATGAATGGATACTGATTAAATTTTGAATTTTGAATTCTGAATTGGTAATTCTCCGAAGGTTCTTTCCCAGAGTTGCATTACTTTTTCTACCCGGTAATTCTCTGAGGTTTTCCGGGCAGCTTTTCCCATGGTTTGGCGTAAATCGTCTGATTCGATTAATGTCAGGATCTTTTCGGATAAACCTTCTGTATCTCCGGTTTTTACAAGAAATCCGTTCATACCATCAGAGATGATGTCTTTGGGTCCACAAGGAGCATTGAAAGCGACAACAGGTAATCCGCATGACATAGCCTCTATCTGTACCATTCCGAAAGATTCCAGGTATCTGGAAGGGAATATGAGCATGGAATGATTTTGGTAATAGTCATAGATATTATCTGTAGCTTCCCTGATTTTTACCATTTCGTCCAGTCCATTATCCGTGATCTTTTGAAGCAGGATTTCTTTTTGATTTCCTCCCCCCACAATATCCAGGCTCCAGTCCGGATGTTTTTCTGCCACTGCTTTCCATGCATCGATCAGCAGGTCAAACCCTTTTTCATGAGCCAGACGGCCCACTGCAATGGCTTTCTTCTGTTCCAGTGATGAGATTTTATCTGGGAAAACGGGTAACGGATTGGCGATGACCACTACATTTTGATTGTTTTTCCAGGATGTTTTTTCTTCTTCAGTCAAGACAATAAGCCTGGTAAGTTTCCTGCATTGCTTTTGCATGTTATTGGTTCTGATACGGGCTACCAGATTCGGAATGAAACCAACCGAAAGCTTACGGGCCATCAGACTCCGGAAATTCCCCGGGAAATGCAGTTCCCCTATTTTGACACTGCCATCTTTTATCTTATTGATAAAATCTATTTCCAGTCCTAAAGTGGTGACTGTAATATCCGGCCGGATTTCCAACAACAGTTTTTCTATCTCGATCCTGTACTGCCTGGCCTTTCGAAAACGGGATATGCATTTTTCCATGTAATTCTCCTTCCCGAAGTTTTCATGGATGCCTATATTCAAATGATATAGAGTAACCTTTTCAGACAAAGGATAAAAAACCGGTCTTCCCATTTGTTCAGTAGTCACAATAGAAACATCATATCCTGCCGCATCTGCCAGATAATTTGCTTTGATGCTCGTCACCCGCTCCATTCCCCCGGAATTATACAACCCCCCGGGCAACAAGTAAACAATCTTTATTTTCTTATCTTGATTTTTTTTCATACTTAGTCTCCTGTTATGTAAGTTTTTGCCGGCGGTTATAAAATCTGGTCATGTAAGACGATCCTATGAAGAGTAACAGTACCTGCATGATATTCTGAGTTCCGATAGTCAACCCCTTATATTCCAAGAAGAATAAGTGGATAAATAGGGTAAGCAAACAAAGAAAATCTGCGTAATCTTCCCGGCTGTTTCTGTTCCTGGAAATATAGAGCGGATTGATAAAATATAGCGACTGGTACAACATCAGGCACAATGCAAAAGGGATTCCTCCATAGAGCACGGAACGCATATAACCGGCATCAGTATTCTTATAGTAAGAATTGTTTTCCCCCTCAAAACGGCCGTCCCCGTGCAGGTAGGTTTCCGGGGAAAGTATAAAGTAGTGTTTCTTAATGGCTTCTGATGAATCGGTAGTGAATTGCCCGGATGCTTCATAATTATAAAAAAATTCGAAGGCAAAAGGAAAAATATCTTCCAATAGGGATTTCCGTTGGTTGGGAGTTATCAGGAAGGCATACACAATAATGATTACAAGAACGGGAAGTGTTGATTTCCTGATAATTTTTATTATCGCATTGAGAGGGTTACTAAAAAGAAGTATACTCATGATACAAGCCATGGAAAGGCCTATAAAAGCAGTCCTTCCTGAAAGGGCGGAACCAAACAGGAGCAGGAAAAAGACGATATATATCCAGTATCCTGTAAACTTTTTCTGGTTATTGACCAGCAACAACCGGAAGAATAAAATGAATGTGACACCGAATCCGGCCGGAAGCTCAAAGAATGGGCTTCCCGACAAAGCATATCCTCTGAAATATATTTTAATGGCACCCGAGGAAAGAATTTTTTGCATCTTTTCCGGCTTTATGGAAATCAAAAAATCTCCGAAAGGAGGAACCAGGAAGCCTAATAACTGGATAATGGATTGTATGACAAAAGCATAGCATATAATTGTTGCAGCATATTCGAAGGCTTCTGATTCATGCCCTTCCAGCAGCAATGGTAATGCAAATACCAGGCAAGACAACATGGTGAATTGTAGTATAAAAACCTTGGATAATATATAATCAAATGTTCCATAACTTGTTGCAATGAGAAAACACAAGGCGCCAACGCTTATTAACCCGGTAAATATCAGGAGGATGTATTTTAGCCGGAAGTAATAGAACGGTATGGACTTTCTTACTGATATGTAGTAGATAAAAGACAATACTGCAGACAATATTGATGAATTATATATCCCGGGTATCCTGAAATTGAATATAATCAGAAATAATATGATTGCTTTTCCTATTAGTGGCATTACTTCTGTTTTGTTTTATTTCCAAACCGATTTGCCGGAGAACCAGCAAAAACAAAGCTTGTAAAATCCTTTCAGATGATTTTTCAATATAAATCCATCCCGGTAAGGTGGATTGAATTCAAAATATCGAAGCGCTTCTTTTTTATGTTTCCTGGCCAATACGCTAAAATTCAGGGAAGACCTTCTGGAAATTACTTTTTTGAACAGATCCGGATCCATTTTATCCTTCCAGCTGTAGATGATTTCCCAGGAGGCTGTATACATTTTCAATGTATTGGTGGTCATATTCTGTCCATGCCAGCGATAGCAGGCAAAATATTCGTCCATGTAAGCAATTTTGCTGATCCATGCCACTTTCAGGAATAAATCGAAATCTTCGGTAATCGTATGTTCATTGTAACCTCCGCAGGCATCCATAATTTCTGTACGGATCATAACCGAAGAAGACGGTATGCAATCGTTTTCAAGCAGGGATTCAAATTTCAGGCTTTCCACCGGATCTATTACCGGGTCTATGATCCGGAGGCCTTCAATTAGTTTTCCTTCATCATCTACCAGATGGATTTTTCCGCAAACCATTCCGTATTCCGGATGGTTTTCCAGGAAATCTACTTGTTTTTCAATTTTATCTAATGATAGATAATCGTCTGATCCTGATCCGGTTATATACTTTCCGTGTACATATTTTTCACGGGCTTTATTCAATGTCCGGGATAATCCCATGTTTTCCTGAAACTCCAGAATAAACCCATATTGCTTTTGCAAGCGTTCGAGAATTTCCCGGGAATTGTCTTTGGAGCCATCGTCGATTACAATCAACTCAATATTTTTATATGTCTGGTTCACAATACTCAGGATGCAGTCTTCGATGTAAGCGGCATGATTGTATGAAGGTACAATTACCGATACCAAAGGGAGGTTGCTATGTAATGTATTGCTGTTCATTCAGAATCGGTTTATCAATTCGACTATTTTACCTGCCTCTTCGGCGCTTATTACACTACTGATGGGAAGGCTCAGGACTTCTCTGCTTATTTTTTCGGTGACAGGCAGATGGATTGCATTCCATTCTTTATATGCTTCCTGTTTATGTGGAGGTACCGGATAGTGAATCTGGGTTTGTACCCCGTTTTTCGTCAGGTATTTTTGCAAAATATCTCTTTCCGTAGAGCGTATCACATACAAGTGATGTACATGGGATTCCCTGTTGGCAGCCTGGGCAGGCAGAATGATTTTCTCATTCTTGATATGCTCTGTATAATATGCGGCAATTTTTCTTCTGATTTCGTTTTCGAGGTCGATGTATTTCAGTTTCACAGAAAGAAATGCAGCTTGTATCTCATCCATGCGGCTATTGAGTCCGCAGTAGCGGTTGATATACTTTTCCCGGGAGCCGTAATTTGCCAATGCGCGGATGGTTTCTTCCAATGTTTTATCGTTTGTGGTAACCGCTCCGCTATCACCCAATGCACCCAGGTTTTTGCCTGGATAAAAACTGTTACCCGCTGCATCTCCAAGGCTTCCGGAATGTTTCCTGTTCCCGGTTGCATCTTCATAACAGGCGCCAACGGCTTGTGCATTGTCTTCTATGATCTTTAGATTGTATTTCCGGGCTATCTCCTCCATGTTCCGGTTCCAGCAAATCCTTCCGTACAAGTGTACAAGCATGATGGCTTTTGTCTTGGGAGTAATATGCTTTTCAATGCCGGAATGTGGTAAATTATAAGTTTCAATGTCCGGATCTACCAGGACTGGTTTCAGCCGGTTATCAGTTATGGCAAGAATGGATGCAATGTAGGTGTTTGCAGGTACGATTATTTCGTCGCCTTCCTGCATAATACCCAGTTCTATATAAGCCCGGAGAATCAGTCGCAGGGCATCCAGTCCGTTGGCGCAGGCAATTGTGTTGCTTCCGATATATTCAGAAAAGTTTTTTTCAAATTTTTCGGTTTCTTCTCCAAGCAGAAACCATCCTTTATCGATAATTTGTGCAGCAACTTTTTTGAGTTCATCAGCATACCGGGTATTTATTTTTTGAAGATCGAGAAATTTTATCATACTATATAATATTCTTATTGTTGGATTTCATCCGATTATTGATTTATGCCGGCTTCCGAAAATTTCCAGTTTTCTCCATGCCCACAACACAATACGGGATCTTTTTTTCCGTATTTTTCTTTCAGTTCCTTTATACTATTCTCCCATTCTGTCCGGTTTCCTCCGGGTAATTTTGTTACGGTTTTTTCACCTTTGATAATTGTATCTCCTGTGAACAGGTGGTTCCCTATTGCGAAGCACATGGAAGCTTGTGTATGTCCCGGAGTAGGAATAAATCTTATATCCATACCACACCAGTTCATAGAAAACTCTTTCTCAACCGGTATATCTGCCGCTTGCAATTCGAATCCTTTTCCATCATAGTAGATCGACATGTTCTTTCGTTTATTTTGAATATACCGGGAACATATTCCGGTTGCAATTACCCGGGTGGCAGGAGACAACTTTTTAATCGTATCCGTACTCCATATATGATCGAAATGTTCATGGGTGAGGATGATGTAATCCACGATCTTCCCTTGCAGCAAAGCAGTAATTTCTCCGGCGTCGCTACTTCCCGGATCGACCACAATGGTTTGTTTTCCTGCAGATACGATAAAACAGTTGGAGTTTACCGGTTTATTTTCAATCCTTTTGATGTCAATTTTTTTATCCATTTTCAGATAAAGTCATTTTCATTACCTGTGTGCACCGGCTTATATGCTTTGTTTTCCCCCGGTTGAATTTTTCCGGTTCGATCCGGTAGTAGATATTCAGTTCGTCTGTCCCGACAATTTCGGGATCAAAAGACCGGACATACCTGTGGGTATTATTGTCTTTCCGGGCATCACTGTACAAAATTTTCTTTTCTAATAATTCAAACCCGATTTCAATACTGATGATATTTCCCAATACGGATGCCCCCAATGCGGCATCCGGGGAAAAGATCCAACTACCCTGGGTAAATGTATCCTCTGTTATGTCGTATATCCGGGCCACACCTTGCCGTTCCTTGTTTAGCAGGAACATGAAATAATAATCTGATCCTTCTGTTTCCCGGATTTTATAATTCCGGATCCATTCTTTTTGTACATTTATATCCTGAGAGGTTTTATGCAGGTGCCTTCCTAATCTTGGATCTGTACGCAATGCAGTAATGAATTCCGCATCATCTTCCCTTACCAATCGTACGCATAATCCGTAGCGGTCTATTGTGAAATTACCGGACAGTTTTTTCATTATCCTGTGATATTGATGGTTCGTCCTCCGTCTACGGTTAGCTGTTGTCCCGTAATCCACCTGGCATCTTCACTGACCAGGAAGTTTACCGCTTTGGCGATATCGTCCGTCGTGCCTGTACCCAGGGGGCAGACGTTGTTTATCCGTTCTGTCAGGGCTGTATTTTCGTAGATGTGTTCTGTCATGGTAGTTTGGATACCTCCGGGAAGTACCGAGTTTACCCTGACCTTTGGCGCTAATTCTACAGCCAGGCTACGCATCAACCCGTCGACAGCAGCTTTAGAGGCTCCATAAGCGCTGAATGCTTTAGCTCCGAAATTGCTGATGTTGCTGGATATCAATACAATATTTTTCAGGGCATCCTGGTTGATTCTTTTTCTGCACAGGACTTTGGCAATCATAGCTGCCGAAATAACATTGATATTGAAGGAAGTTTGAAACAGATCCACTCCGGACATTTTCAAGGGAATAGTTTTCAAGTATCCGGCCGAATGAATAAAGTTGCTGACCAAACCATTTTGTTCTGCCAGAAATATGCCAAGGGATTCTTCCAGTGCATCTACATCCGACAGGTCGAATTCCCAGACCAGATGTTTTTTTCCTGTATTACATGCCTTCATCGTTTCCTGCAGACGTTCTTTGTTCCTTCCTCCGATAATGATATTGTATTTTTCAGAGAGACAAATAGCAATTTGCTTTCCTATACCGGATGATGCACCGGTTACCAGCGTGTATGTTTGCTTTTCTTCCATTCGTGCTGTCCGGGTTTATTTTTTACTTTCTATCAATGTTTTCAGTCCGCCGATCGTTTGCGCATTCCTGACTTCGGAAGCGGAGACTGTTACCCCGTAATGTTCTCCTGCCAGAGCGATGATCGATAATTGAGTAAGGGAATCCCAGGCGTCGAATGCTGTTAGTACATCTTCCATGCAGACTGTATCCACTTCGAAGATCTCGGCCATTTGTTCAAGAAACTGTTCCATTTTCAATAATATATAATTTGATTAAACTGTAATTTTCCTAATGGCTGGCAGATGGCTGCCCAAGTGAGTCCTACCCCAAACCCTGCAAAACAAACCTCAAAAGAACTTTCCACTGCTTTTGTTCCAAGATTGAAACTGACATTGGTAGGAATGGTAGCTCCGCTGGCATTGCCGAAATTTTCCACGATGTTAGCCGGCATTTTTTCCCGGTCAACACCAATTTTATCAGCCAGTTTGTTCAGCATGAATTTGTTGGGTTGATGGAAGAGGTAGTAGTCTATTTCTCCTGCCGTTTTACCGGATAAAGAGAGTAGTTCTTCAATCATGGGAGGCACTTTGGTTTGTACGAAATTGAATACTTCGTCTCCCTTCATTACCAGGTTTTCCAAGCTTCGCAAATTCCCGTTTTCATCTTCCTGCATTTGAGCAGTTGCGGGATTACAAGGAATCTTGAAACCTCCTGCCGGAATCTGGAGGGAAAATGCTCCTTGCCCGTCCATATTCACGACTGTATGGATGTCACAAGGTTCCGTACTCCTTTCCACGACTGTAACGCAGGCGGCATCTCCGGTAAGAGGATGACTGTTCCGGTCTTGTTTACTGACTTTCCGGCTGAGTACATCGGCATTGAGAAGGACAACTTTCCTGATGCAGGGTTGATCAAGCAGCATGTATGCTTGCATCAGTCCAATAATGAAACCTGCACATCCCTGGTTGATATCCAGGCAGAGTACATCATGTCCCAATCCTAATTTTCCCTGGATGATATTACTTGTTGGCGGCATAAAATGCTCGGGCGACTGAGTGACGAGTATCAATGCGCTGATATCTTCTTTCCGGATATAGCCTTTTTGAACAAGGAATTCAATACCATGTACACACATATCTGAGATATTGGTGCCTTCTTCTACTATCCGGTGTTTATTATACCCCATGGCCAATTTAAGTTTCATACATTTGGCAGGGGAAAAGTTGTAATGCGCCATATCTTGTTCGAACAAGATTTCCTGACGGGGAAGAACGCTTAGTACACCGCTGATTCGTTTGTTCTGAAATTTGAAATGAAGACTCATTTTAATGAACTATTTCGTTAAGCAATAGGCAGAAGCCAAACTTATTTGGATTATGTTATTGCGAGAAATAGTCGGATGAAATCCAACGTTTTCGTTAAGCAATAGGCAGAAACCAAGTTTATTTGGTGTTGTTGAGAGAAAATAGCTCAATTTATTGAACACCGTTTTTATACAGTAAATCAATAATTTTGCTTATACTTGAGAAGTTTTCGGGTAGTACATCTACCCCGTCTATAGAAATGTTGTATTTTTCGTCTAAAGTGGTGACGAGACTTACCACATCGAAAGAATCCAACATACCTTCTTCAATAAAATTCACATCCCGGCTGAAATCAAATTCGGGACGCAGTTCTTCCAAGATTTCAATAATTTGTTGTTTCATTATTTTTTAATCATTATATAATCGCATAATTCTTCTGTTTCAAATCCGTAGTGCCGGTAACGTTTGATTGCATTCTCATTATCGCCAAGCACCCACAATAATTGTCGCCTGGTATTTCTGCATTCGTAGAAAAAACGTCTTAGTAAAACAGAACCGATTTTCTTGTTCCGGTATGCAGGAAGTACAAGCCAATAGCGTAAAATAGAAGTCAGTCCCTGGATGTCAAAAACAACAAAACCACTGATTTCTTCTCCTTCCATGGAAATAAGGATTCTCTGTGCCGATATCCATTCATTTATCTCTTCAGGTGAAGGTAGCTGTTCGCTGTATCTGTCGAAATATTTTTGAATTAGCCCGTACAGTTCTTTCGCATGATCGTGTTGTGCGAATCTTATTTGAGTATCGGGGAATTGTGTTTCATTGATGTTTAGAATCCGGTTCATCCGATGTAGTGTTTTATAATATCTGAATCCACCGGATGTAAATAATTCTGCATAAATTTTTATCTGATTCTGTTTCCCGATCAAGTCACATACAAAGACCGTTTCTTGATATTTTTCAGTTAACTTGACTAATGAATTTTCCAGACTGTTTTTATCTGATGAGAAATAACAGAGATGATAAAAGTCCTGGTCTTTCGAAAGGATGAATATCGATTTTTCATCGCTAACTTTGAATATCAATTGCGATTTTATCAGCTGACTGCATTTTTCTTCGCCCATAAAAAAGTTAGTCAAAAAACCTTCTTTATGTTCTTTTATACTGTTCGAGGCTTCTTTTATCTGATTGAATGATAGGATTTTATCCATTTATCTCTTTCCCTAGTTTGATTCTATCGATCTTTCCATTGGCGCTCAATGGCATTTCTTTCAGTCTATGGTATCTAACCGGTATCATATATTTGGGGACGAACTGTAACATTTTTTTTCTCAATTCCCCAGGGTTCAGTTCTTCATCAGACAGGTAAAATAATACAATTTCTTTGCTGCTATTATTGTAGATTACACAAGCTGTTTTTACCAATCCGGTACCCAAAACGGCATTTTCTATTTCTCCCAGTTCAATCCGGTAACCATTGTGTTTGATCTGGAAATCTTTCCGCCCGGCATACATTACCTCGCCCAGCTCATTCCAATAAGCAATATCACCGGTACGGTAGATGAGTTCCGGATAATGTGGGTTCAAAGGATTTTGAACAAATGCTTTGGCTGTTTTTTCCGGGTCATTGTAATATCCCATGGAAAGGGAAGTTCCGCGGACACATAACTCACCGTGTTCATTGGTCGTAGCTAAACGATTATCGTCTGTTAATATCAGGATACCACTGTTGCGGCAAGGGATACCAATAGGAAGCGGTTCGTCGTCTGTAAATTCCCTGTCGACAATATAATAGGTACAGTCAACAGTAATTTCTGTGGGTCCGTATAAATTAGCATACAGACAACCGGGCAAATGTTTGCGCCAGTAGTTGAGGTGCTTGTTGGGCATCACTTCGCCAGCAAACAATATTTTTTGTAGGTATTGAGGCTTTTTTTGTTCCAATAGGTTGAAATTAGCCACATTGACCAGGGCAAAGGGAACCCAGAATACGAAATTGATTTCTTTCTGATTGAGAAAATCTATCAACCTGGCCGGAAAGGCATAGTATTCGTCGGGAACAATAACCAGCGTTGCTCCGGTAGCGAACATCAGGTAGAGGTCCAGTGTCGAATTGTCAAAATAAAAGGGCGCCTGGTTGGCGATGACAGCCAGATCATCTACCCGGAAGGTTGCAATAGCCCAATCTGTATAGTCAATCACACCGCGGTGGGAAATAACCACACCTTTGGGATTACCGGTAGAACCGGAAGTAAATATAGAGTAAACAGGATCCGTATCAATTACTTGTTGTAGAATCTGTTCGATCCGTGCTTGCTGTGACTGCAGGTTTTCTTCTGTAGCAGGGAGTGGGGAGATATCGTCGATATTCAAAATCGTTCCGGAATGGAATGATTGGAGTTTTTCGTAGTTTGCCTGGTTGGTCAGGACAATAGCAGATTGCAATGATTCGAAAATGCTACTGACCCTGCTTTCCGGTGATTTGGTGTCGATGGGGACATAAAAATTTCCGGAATAATTAATTGCTGCAAAACAAGTTACCATATCACAACTTTTCGGCATGTATACGGCAATGGGCCGGTTGAATATACCATAATCTGCAATATGGCAGGCAATTCCCAAGGCTTTCTTTCGCAACGCGGAAAATGTCAGTACTTGTTGCGTGTCGTCCACTGCTATTTTATCGGGAAACAATTGTGTTGTCCGGTCAAGATATGTTGTAACATTAATCTGCATTTTCCAATAAAACTTTTTTGTAGGTGATGAAATCTTCGTATGAACGGATATAATCCTGCTCGCTATACTCCATAGATGCTAATACAAGGCAGACAGCGCCGGAGGAAAAATTACTTAGTTCTCTCCATATTCCGGGCATGATATGCAATCCGTGATATGGCCTGTTCAATGAAACACTTTTTTTGTTATGTCCATCGTTAATAATTACATCAAAACTGCCGCTGACTGCTATAATCAGCTGTTCCAATTCTTTATGGGCATGACCACCTCTTGATTCACCTCCGGGGATATCATATAAATAATAGACCCGGCGGACATCGAAGGGGAGATCCAGCTCATTGTTTAATGCTGTGATATTTCCTGCCCGGTTGTGTATTTTGGGCAAGGTAAGTAAACTACAATCGTACACTAAATTCATATTTCTCTTACTCTTCAAGTAGTTTCTTAAAAGTTTCAAAATCATGTATGTAATCGTTTGCATCATAAAAGGTAGATGCCAGTACCATACATACGGCATTGGTGGAGAAATTCTCCATCTGGCGCCAGATCATTTGGGGGACAAACAGTCCTTTGTAGGATCGGTTCAAAGAGTATCGGATGGTAGAGACACCATCATTGAGTACTACATCAAAACTGCCGGACAAAGCTACAATCACCTCTTCCTGTTCCCGGAAGGCATGACCGCCACGAATTTCCCCACCCGGCACATCGTAAATCCAGTACGTGCGCCGGATGTCGAAATCCAATGGAACCCCTTTTTCCATGAAAGACAGGTTACCACGGTCATCCAAAATCCTTGGAATATCCAGGATACGTATCATATGATTATTTGAGGGTTCCATTTTACAAATACAATCTTATAAACTAAATAATACTTCATTGTCGAGAGTCATTCAAAATTCTGAAATTCAAAATTCAAAATTTCAAATTTCCCATTTTCTCGTCTC
>JAVBMQ010000228.1:0-26184 GCA_031552335.1 Bacteroidales bacterium
CTACCTGTTGTGACATTCTCTCATTCGCATGTTTTGCAATGGCATGGGCAACCTCATGACCTAATACAACAGCTAAACCTGTTTCATTTTGAGTATAAGGCAAAATACCTGTGTATACTACAATTTTTCCGCCAGGCATACAAAAAGCATTTACCTGATTATCCTGAATCAGGTTGAATTCCCAGGAATAGCCATCCAACATCGATTCCATGTTATTGGCTTTATAATACGAAGTCACTGCATTGGCAATATTCTGACCAACTTTCACAACCAAAGCTGTATTAGTCTTGTCGGTAGATTTCTGAGCAGTTTTAATATAGTCGTCATATTGTTGTAAACTCAAAGACATCACCTCCTGATCCGATACCAGAGATAGCTGTTTTCTTCCTGTCAGAGGCACACTCGTACATCCGTAAAAAACAAATAATGAAAGGATAAAATAAATTGATAACTTTTTCATAAATAATAATTTTAGAGTTTTTCGACTGCAAATATAATCATCTATTACGTTTAAAATAACATAAATATGAATGAAAAGTTTGTTTGTGTATATTTATTGCATACTTTTGCAGTCGTTTTGTATAATTATTCATCTATGTATACTAAAAAAGACAGACTTTCCGCCATCCGGGAAATCATTTCCAGCCAGGTTATCGGCAATCAGGAAGAGCTTTTGAAGATACTGAAAACCAAGGGTTTCAATATTACTCAAGCAACACTATCCCGCGATATCAAGGCTTTGAAAATGATCAAATCTCAGGATATTGATGGTAATTATATTTATACATTACCTTTCGATAATCGATTGCCGGGTATCAGCATTTCCGAAAAAAAAGATAATGCCATTACTTCCGGATTTATTTCAATCGAATTTTCAGGAAATCTGGCGGTTGTCAAAACTCGTCCGGGATATGCTATGGGGATCGCTTCTGATATAGACAACCTGGCAGGGCAGGTAATTTTAGGAACCATTGCCGGAGACGATACCATCCTGCTCATTCCGAGGGAAAATATTTCCCGGAAAAATATTACAGATGTTTTATCTTCATTTATACCCAATATCAAATCATAAACTTATTTAATTCTTAAATTCTTCAATGGAAGATCAAATTCAAGTTATCATTGCCAATGAGTCTCATATCAAATATGTACAGACCATTTTAGACACAATAGAAGCCGCCGCAAAAGTCAGAGGTACAGGAATTGCCAAAAGAACTCCTGAATATGTGGAACAAAAAATGAGGGAAGGAAAAGCAATTATTGCTCTCTCCGGAGATGAATTCGCAGGATTTTGCTATATTGAATCCTGGGGGAATAAACAATTTGTGGCCAATTCAGGCTTAATCGTAGTTGAAAAATTCAGGGGACATGGTTTAGCCAAACGGATCAAAGAACAGGCTTTCAAACTCTCCAGGGAAATGTTTCCCGATGCTAAACTTTTCGGATTAACATCCGGAGCAGCTGTAATGAAAATCAATACGGAACTGGGCTATGTACCGGTCACCTTTGCAGAACTAACCGATGATGAAGCTTTCTGGAGAGGATGCAATGGTTGTGTCAACTCGGATATACTTCAGCGAACCGAAAGAAGATATTGTATTTGTACTGCTATGCTTTACGATCCGGCTAAAGAAAAATACGGAAAAGAGAAGAAAGATTGAAGAAAATTCCGTAATTTTGGGAGATGTTTTTCTAAACTAGAACCGGCAACATCCAAACAAAAAACTCAAAAACATAAAATAAAGATAACAATGAAAAAAGAAAAAGTAGTTTTAGCATTCAGTGGCGGATTGGACACTTCCTTTTGTGCCATGTACCTGTCAAAAGAAAAAGGTTATGAAGTATATACTGCCTTAGCCAATACCGGGGGATTCAACGACGAAGACCTGAAAAAAGTCGAAGAAAGAGCTTATAAATTAGGTGCAGTCAAACATGTTTCCCTAGATATTACATCAGAATATTACGAAAAAAGTATCAAATATATGGTTTTCGGAAATGTACTCCGGAATGGCACCTACCCTATTTCCGTAAGCTCCGAACGTATTTTCCAGGCTATCGCTATCATCAATTATGCCAAGGAAATCGGCGCTGATTATGTAGCTCACGGTAGTACCGGCGCTGGAAATGATCAGGTCCGCTTTGACCTTACATTTGATGTACTGGCTCCGGAAATCAAAATCCTCACTCCTACCCGGGATATGATTCTTACCCGTGAATATGAAATCAATTACCTGAAAGAACACGGATACGAAGCTGATTTCACTAAAATGGAATATTCCATCAACAAAGGTTTGTGGGGTACTTCTATTGGAGGAAAAGAGACTTTGAAATCTGAGCAAACTTTACCGGAAGCTGCTTATCCTTCACAGGTAACAAAAAAGGGAGAGGAAACCTTAAGCATTGAATTTGAAAAGGGTGAAATTGCAGCTGTCAACGGAAAAAAGTTCAATGATAAAGTAAAGGCGATTCAGGAAGTGGAAGCCATTGGTTCTCAATATGGTATCGGAAGGGATATGCATATCGGTGATACCATTATCGGAATCAAGGGTCGTGTAGGATTCGAAGCTGCCGGTCCGATGCTGATCATCCATGCTCACAAGATGCTGGAAAAACATACATTAACTAAATGGCAACAGTACTGGAAGGAACAAATCGGCAATTGGTATGGCATGTTCCTGCATGAAGCTCAATACTTAGATCCTGTGATGAGGGATATGGAGGCATTTTTGCAACATTCACAGGAAAATGTAAGCGGAAAAGTAATAATCAAATTGCGTCCGTATAATTACACTTTGGTGGGTGTGGAAAGTTCTTATGATCTGATGAAAGCCGATTTCGGAGAATATGGGGAAGTCAACAAAGCCTGGACTGCTGATGACGCTAAAGGGTTTACCAAGATTATGGCCATTCCGACGAAGATATTTTTCAATATTCAGGAGAAAAATAAAAAGTAATTAATAGAAAATGATTAAAACAGGAATTATAGGTGGTGCCGGATACACCGCAGGCGAATTGATCCGCCTGCTGATCAACCACCCCCAAGTCGAAATTACTTTTATCAACAGCAGCAGCAACGCCGGAAATAAAATCACCGACATACACAGCGGCCTGATCGGAGAAACTGATTTAATTTTCACCGATCAGTTACCTTTCGACCAGATAGATGCCCTCTTCCTCTGCTCCGCACATGGCGACAGCAAAAAGTTCATGGACGAGAACAACATTCCCGAAAGGATTAAAATCATCGACCTGTCTACCGATTACCGTGCCGAAAGTCAGGAACACTCTTTCGTATATGGATTACCGGAATTAAACAAAAGCAGAATCAAAGAGGCCAAACGCATCGCTAATCCTGGATGTTTTGCCACTGCCATCCAATTGGCCGTTTTACCCTTGGCTGCCAACCAACTGTTGAAAGACGAAATTCATGTCAATGCCATTACCGGGTCTACAGGAGCCGGTGTCAAACCAGCTTCAACTACCCATTTCAGTTGGAGGGACAATAATATTTCTGTCTACAAAGCTTTTGAACACCAACATTTAGGAGAAATCAAACAATCATTCTCCCAACTACAAAAAGGATTCAATCTCCCTGTCAATTTTATTCCCGTTCGCGGAGATTTTCCCAGAGGTATCTTTGCTTCTGTTTATACCAAATGCGATCAACCATTGGATGTAATCAAAAAATTATATGAAGATTTTTATCAGGATGCTGCATTTACTTTTATTACTGATAAAAATCCAGACCTGAAACAAGTGGTAAACACCAACAAATGTATCATCCATTTAGAAAAACATGGAGATAAAATCTTCATCATCTCAATGATAGATAACCTGCTGAAAGGAGCTTCAGGACAAGCCGTTCACAATTTCAACCTGATTTTCGGATTGGATGAAAAAACCGGACTGAACCTCAAACCCTCAGCATTCTAATTCCTAATTTTTAATTCTTAATTGAACGTGAAACTTTTCGACGTATACCCGTTATTCGACATAGAGATCGTAAAAGGCAAAGGTTGCTATACTTACGATGAGAAGGGAAATGAGTATCTGGACCTCTACGGAGGACATGCTGTTATTTCCGTAGGTCATACACATCCTCATTATGTACAAAAAATTACGGAACAACTCAATAAACTGGGTTTTTATTCCAATTCCGTAAAAAACAGTCTCCAGGAAGAACTTGCCGATAAACTTGGTAAAATTTCCGGTTATGATGATTACACGCTCTTTTTAATCAATTCGGGTGCAGAAGCCAATGAAAATGCACTCAAATTAGCTTCTTTCCATAATGGAAGAAAAAAGGTGCTTGCATTTAAAAAATCTTTCCACGGAAGGACTTCTGCCGCCGTAAGAGTTACCGATAATCCGAAAATCATTGCTCCTGTCAATGAAAATATGGATGTCGTCTATGTAGACTTTAATGATCTGGAAGCCATCCGGAATGAACTGAACAAAAAAGATATTTCATCCGTTATTATTGAAGGAATACAAGGAGTTGGAGGAATACAAATTCCTGACAATGAGTTCTTAAAAGAATTAAGAAAAATTTGTACGGAAACCGGTACTCTATTGATCCTGGATGAAATACAATCCGGATATGGCCGGAGCGGAAAGTTTTTTGCACACCAATATGCAGGAATCAAACCGGATATTATTACTATTGCCAAAGGAATGGGTAATGGTTTTCCAATCGGAGGGGTATTGATCAGTTCTGAGTTCAAACCTGTTTATGGAATGTTGGGAACCACTTTCGGTGGAAACCATCTGGCCTGTGCTGCTGCTATAGCAGTGCTTGATATCTTTGAAAAAGAGCAATTGACGGAGAATGCAGCACAAACCGGCGCTTATTTATTATCGGAATTAAAACAAATACCGGGAATCAAAGAAGTTCGCGGACTGGGACTGATGATTGGGATCGAAATGAACGAACCTGTCAAAGAAATCAGAAATAAATTATTGTTTGAAGATAAAATATTTACCGGAGTATCCGGTTCAAATGTTATTCGTCTGTTGCCTCCTCTCTGCCTGACCAAACAAGAAGCAGATATATTTCTCGAAAAATTCAGTAAACGCATAAAATAATTCGGAGCATATGAAAATAACAATTATTGGTGGAGGAAATATGGGAGGAGCCATTGCACGTGGTCTCTCTCAAGGTGATATCTTTCAGGCAAAAGACATTACGGTCATAGATATCTGTCAGTCGGTATTGAATGAGTTAACGGCTTACAATAAAGATATTCAAACATATGAAGAAAATGATGAAGCTATCAAATCGGCAGATATTGTTGTTATCGCACTGAAACCGTGGCTGGTGGAAAATTTGCTGGATGGCATCAAATATTTATTGGATTACGACAGGCAAATTATTATTTCTGTTGCAGCAGGCGTTACATTTGAACAACTGAAACATTTCCTGAAAAAAGTATCGGCAGATGATCCTACTGTTTTCCGGGTGATTCCCAATACCGGAATTTCAGTCAAAGAAAGTATGACCTTTATCTCTTCGGATAATGCATCTGAAACACAGGAAAAACTGGTCTGCAATATTTTTAACAGCTTAGGTAAATCAATGTTGGTCGATGAAAAATACATGTCGGCCGGAACAGCATTAGGTTCATGCGGTATTGCCTATGCTTTCCGATATATCCGCGCAGCTATGGAAGCAGGAGTGGAAATCGGATTTTATCCGGAACAAGCTAAAACAATTGTATTGCAGACATTAAAAGGCGCCATTGATTTAATGTTGGAAAACAATTCTCATCCCGAAGTGGAGATTGATAAAGTGACTACTCCCGGAGGCATTACTATCAAGGGATTGAATGCCATGGAAAAAAACGGATTTACCAACGCTCTGATTGAAGGAATTAAAGCCAGTAACATTTAAAAAGATTACCATTATAATGAACGAACAACTCAAGCAAATCGGAGAAAGACTAAAAGGTCTGCGTGAATCGCTGGAACTTTCAGTAGAAGAAGTTGCCAAAGCAAGTAATATATCGGTGGAAGAATACGAAGAATATGAAGCCGGAAAACATGACATATCTGTCAGCGCCCTGAATCATATCGCCCAGGCATTCGACATCGGATTAAGCGTCCTCATGTTCGGGGAAGAACCGAAAATGAATGCTTATTTTGTTACCCGGAAAGGCAAAGGATTGGCTGTTGAACGGGTCAAAGCATATCAATACCAATCTTTAGGAGCAGGATTCATCGATAAGAAAGCACAACCTTTCATTGTTACCGTTGAACCGAAAACAGATCAGACTCCTATCTATCTGAATACCCATGAGGGACAAGAGTTCAATATGGTACTCGAAGGCCGTCTGCAACTTCGGATTTCAGGAAAAGACCTGATTCTGGAAGAAGGAGACAGCATTTACTTCGATTCATCCAAGCCTCACGGAATGATGGCTTTAGACAACAAACCAGTAAAATTTTTAGCTGTAATCATCTAACTCTGAAATAATCATGTTTGAAAAATATCTGAAAAAAGTAAACTTTACATCACAAGAAGATTTTGAGAAAAATTACCAGATAATCGTCCCGGAAAATTTTAATTTTGCTTACGATATTGTAGATGAATGGGCTAAAAAAGAACCGGAAAAAAGGGCGCTTTGCTGGACAAACGACAAAGGAGAACACATAGATTTTTCGTTTTCCGATATCAAAAAGTATAGTGACCAGACTGCTTCATACTTTCAATCACTCGGTATTGGGCGTGGAGACATGGTTATGCTGATCCTGAAACGCCGGTATGAATTCTGGTTTGCCGTCACCGCCCTCCATAAACTCGGAGCAATTGCTATCCCCGCTACCCATTTACTGACAAAAAAAGATATCGTATACAGAAGTAATGCTGCCGACATCAAAATGATTGTTTGCGTGGGAGAAGAAGAAGTAATCCGCCATATCAATGACGCCCTGCCTGAATGTCCGACTATCAAACAATTGGTTTCCGTAGGACCGCATATTCCGGAGGGATGGAGCAATTTTTCTGAAGGGATAAAACAGGTTGCTCCCTTTGTTAAACCGGAAAAAGTAAACGATAACAAAGATATTTCCATCCTTTACTTTACATCCGGAACTACAGGTAATCCCAAAATGGTGATCCATGATTTTACTTATCCGTTGGGACATATCTCTACCGCCAAATATTGGCACAATTTAGATGAAAACAGTTTGCATCTCACCGTTGCCGATACAGGTTGGGCAAAAGCTGTATGGGGAAAATTATACGGACAATGGATTGTTGGCGCCTGTGTATTTGTTTACGATCACGAAAAATTCACTCCGGCGGATATGCTGAGGATAATTGAAAAGTACAAGGTGACTTCATTCTGCGCTCCTCCTACAGTTTTCCGTTTCATGATACGGGAAGATCTGACCAAATACGATTTATCTGCTCTGAAATGGGGTACCATTGCCGGAGAGGCTTTAAATCCCGCTGTATATCAACAATTTTATGAACTTACAGGCATCAAATTGCGTGAAGGATTCGGACAAACGGAATGTACTTGTATGATCCTTACCTCTCCCTGGGCAGAACCCAAGCCCGGTTCCATGGGCTTACCTAATCCGGGATACACAATTGATTTGCTGACTCCCGACGGACGTTCTGCAGAAGAAGGAGAACAGGGAGAAATCGTTATCCGTACGGAAAACGGGAAGCCTTTGGGACTCTTTTTAGGTTATTACCGGGATTCGGAATTAACAGAAAATGCCTATAACAATAATATCTACCATACAGGAGATGTTGCCTGGAGAGACGAAGACGGTTATTTCTGGTTTGTCGGACGAAATGATGATGTAATCAAAAGTTCCGGCTACCGCATCGGTCCGTTTGAAGTGGAAAGCGCTTTAATGACTCATCCGGCAGTGGTGGAATGTGCTATTACCGGAGTGCCGGATGAAGTCCGCGGACAAGTGGTAAAAGCAACCATCATCCTTGCTCCTGCTTATAAAACAAAAGCCGGAGAAGAACTGATCAAAGAAATCCAGAATCATGTCAAAGAAGTAACAGCTCCTTATAAATATCCCAGAATTATCGAATTTGTGGATGAATTGCCGAAAACCATCAGTGGAAAAATCCGCAGGGTGGAAATCCGGCAGGGGGATGCTAATAAATAATTATTTGAATATTTTTGGGCGATGGTAGGGGTGCAATGCTTGCGCCCGTTTGTTGGGACATAATATTTTATGCCCGTTAATCCATCGTTAATGTAGATAGGTATGACCATCATTGCGGGCGCAAAACATTGCGCCCCTACGGCGTCCCCATGGTTATTTTGTGTTTAAAAAACCATAAATTTCCTCCCTTTTAACAAACTCCTGAGCATTTTTTCATTACCTTTGTAAGTATTATGATTTTTCGAAATATGCGATTTTGGTTAAATCACTATATTTCAAGTACTCAATTCCTTAATTTTATTGTTTATATGAGGTGTATTTTTTCCCTTTCAGTGGTGATCCTTCTGTTGTTATCTCAACCGGTGTTTTTCTCTCATGCTTATTCCGACAACCGGGGAATAACAAATATCTTCAAAAAGAAAAAAAAGGAAAGCAAAGATTCCGAATCAAAAAAAGACTCCACAGAAACAAAACTGAAAGCGTATAAAGAGATTGTTGGAGCAGGGACACAAACGCAGGATGGGATGTTTCGTGTCCATAAAAAAAAGAATGATTATTACTTCGAAATTCCTTCCCATTTATTAAACCGGGACTTATTGGTTATCAATAAAATGCAGAAAGTTCCGCAAGCGCTGAATGATGCGGGGGTCAATAAAGGCATCAATTACGAAAATCAACTGATCCGTTTTGAAAGGAATAATGACGAAAACAAACTGATGGTCAGGGCTATTACTCCGGTTCCGCTGTATCCGGAGGGGGATGCTATCGGACAATCTGTTCGTGACAATTTTATTTCTCCCCTGATTGATGGTTTCAAAATAGAAGCATTCAATGCCGACTCTTCTGCCGTATTGATCAAAATCAATGATATTTACAACGGTACAGAAACAAGTATTAATAATGTATTTAATTCTATCAACTTAGGCACATCTGCTATTAAAAATTTATCCAGGATTGTTTCTGCCAAAGCTTTTCAAAACAATGTAGCCGTTTTGTCGGAATTAACGACAAAAGTTACGGAAGGGGCTTCTACCATATATGTGAGTGTGGAAGTCAGCTCTTCTATTGTTTTACTTCCGGAAAAGCCTATGGTTGCACGATATGAAAATAATAAGGTGGGATATTTTACCACGCCTCAGACTTTCTTTAGCGACAAACAACAACAAATGGAAGAAAGGAAGCTGATTACACGCTGGCGGATGGAGCCTAAAGAAGAAGATGTTCAGGCATACCTTTCAGGCACTTTGGTAGAACCTCAAAAACCAATATTATTTTATATCGACTCCTCTACCCCACCCCAATGGAGAAAATACATCAAAGAAGGAGTGGAAAACTGGCAGGTTGCCTTCGAACGGGCCGGATTCAAAAATGCAATTATAGCAACTGAACTACCGGATAGTATACAAGCGGATGCTGATGACGTGAACTATTCTGTAATCACTTATGTTGCTTCTCCCAAAGCCAATGCAATGGGACCTTCTATCTGCGATCCCCGTTCCGGAGAAATCATTGAGGCTGATATTATCTGGTGGCACAATGTGATGAGCATGTTGCAAAAATGGATCACCGTACAAACCGGGACTGTTAATCCGGCAGCTCGTACGCTTCCTTTGCCGGAAGATCTGATGGGGGAAGCCATCCGTTTTGTTGCCTGTCATGAAGTGGGACATTCTTTGGGATTAAGACATAATATGATGGGATCTGCTGCGTTTCCAACAGATTCTTTAAGATCCAAAACTTTTACGGATAAAATGAATTCCACATCGTCTTCCATCATGGATTATGCTCGTTTTAATTATGTGGCGCAACCGGAAGATGGCGTTACGCAATTATGTCCGAATATTGGTCCGTACGATTTATTCGCCATTGAATATGGATATCGGTGGACAAACAATACGGAGCCTGAAAAAGATGCGGATTTTCTATATAACCTGATGCAAAAACATACAGGAACATTGTATAAGTACAGTGAAGCCCAGGATTCCAGAGGTGCTGTTGATCCGCGTGCCCAGAACGAAGACCTGGGTGATGATCCTGTCAAATCTTCTCAATTGGGTATTGCCAACCTGAAACGCATCATGCCATTCCTTGTAGAATGGACAAAAACAGGAAAGAAAGGGCAAAGCTATGTAGAAGCAGGTCGTTTATACTATGCTGTCATCAACCAATGGAATAATTATTTATACCATGTCCTGGCAAATATCGGAGGTATATATATGGAAAATATTGAGGTGGACGACGGACAAAAGAAATATACTTTCGTAGAAAAAAACAGACAAGCTGCTTCTCTGGATTTTTTACTGGAAGAAGTTTTAGGAGACCCCTCCTGGTTATTCGGCACCGAAATTAATCAATATGTTTTCCCCACTCAAAATACACCGATAGGATATGTGGAAAATGCACCATCCTTGATCCGGAAAAATGCACAATCTTATATCTTTTGGGACTTGCTGGAAAACAAAAGGCTGATCCGGATGTTAGAAAATGAGAGAACCAACGGTAAAAGTTCATATACTGTTGTCGAATTATTGGACCGTATCCACAAACACTCTTTCGGCATTACAGAAAGAGGTAGTCTTCCGGATGTAACCCAACGGGAACTACAAAAAGGTCTCGTGGATGCTTTGATTCTTTCGGTATCTAAAGAATCAACCAATAAAGAAACCAAAAAATTAATGGATGAACATTACATCTTTGGCCATGAGACACCGGGTTGCAGTTGCCATGATCATGATCTGCATGTAAGCGGTTCACATGCAATCAGCAATCCGCCAAACTTCTATGGATCCTACTCCGACAGGGTATCTGATGCCATTTCAGTTAAAAGAGGAGAATTATTACGTATCAAAGAACTACTGGAGAAAAGAAAACAAACCGCAGACCTGGCAGTACAATATCACTATAAAGATATGATACTGAGAATCAATGCTGCTTTAGACATTAAATAATCGATTGAAAGTTCTCATGAAAATATTCCTATCCATTATAGCTATTATTGTTTCCATTTGTAATATCCAGGCTGCCGACAGGCAAATCAAGGGAACAGTACTGTCATCGGAAGATAAACTACCATTGACAGGAGCTTCCGTATATGTTTCTCCGGAAGATCTGAAAGCAATCAAACACGATCAAACATCCATTGCTGCTGTTGCCGACGTCGACGGACTCTTTTCACTGAACGTCCCGGATGGTATCAAAAGGGTATACGCCAGTTACCTGGGTTTTCTGACACAGGAAATTTCCCTTACTGCAGCCAATACTTACCTGATTGAACTGGAACCATCAGCTATTATGCTGCAAGATTTTGTGGTAACGGGTTACCAGGAAGTAGAAAGAAGGAAACTGACGGCTGCTATTTCTAAAATTGACATATCAGACGAAACTGTCGGTGCTGTAAAGTCGATCGACCAGGCTTTGTCGGGAAAAATTGCCGGACTTTCGGTGGTAACTGAAACGGGTTCGCCGGGGGCTCCTGCCAAAATCAGGATTCGTGGTACTTCTTCTCTAAGCGGCACCCAGGATCCATTGTGGGTCTTGGACGGAATTCCTCTGGAAGGCACTGAAATTCCTAAGATGGAAGATTTAAGAGACATTGACAATATCTATACATCGTCTATTGCCGGTATCAATCCTGCAGACATTGAAAGCATTACGGTATTGAAAGATGCTGCAGCAACAGCTATATATGGAGCTCGCGCTGCCAATGGAGTTATCGTCATCACTACCAAAAAAGGGAAGAAAGGAAAAACGAAAGTCAACTTTTCAACCCGTTTATCCTATACTCCCAATGTGGATATCGACAAATTAAATCTGCTTTCTTCCGAAGAAAAAACACAATTGGACTTAGATCTGCTACGTTCGAATTATACCTACAGAAAAAACAAAGGTGGTGTGGCCCAGATTATCAATGGTTATGGTGAAATGGCTTCTTACAAATCCGGAGGATGGAATGCGCTCAGTCCTGCTGCCCAAACGGACATATATAATCTGAGTAATATCAATACCGACTGGAATGATATCCTGTTCCGCGATGTTTTCAACCAGGAATATAACCTGAGTTTATCCGGGGGAAATGATGTTGCAACCTATTATGCATCCACGGGTTTCTATGACGAACAGGGAAACGTAACCGGTGTTGACATGAGCCGGTTTAACATTACAGGAAAAACAGAGTTCAAACTCAGTGAGGTTGTTAAGTTTGGAGTTTCTCTTTTTGCCAACCAACGTAAAAAGCAATCTTATCTGACTGATACTTACGGATTTTCAAACCCGGTATATTATTCCAGGAAAGCCAATCCTTATCAACAGGTATATGACTCTAACGGGCAGTATATTTATGATGATAATATACAAGGCATGGGAGATTCTGTCGATGATTTCAATATTTTTGAAGAACGAAACAACACATCAAATAAATATACGGCCCAGTCTTTTTCTTCTATATTTGACCTGGAATTAAGATTCTCAGATAAAATAAAATTCCGTTCACAGGCAGGAGTCCAATCCGATAAAACGGATACGGAAAAAATAGCCGATCAGGAAAGTTTTGCCATGAGAACGGAAAATACACGCGCCACCAGATTAATCAATGGTGTTTCAAAGTCTTTTTTGCCTTTGGGAGGTTTCGATAAAAATTCAGGAAATAAACTTACGCAAATAACAGGCAAAGCCATGTTGGATTATCGGACGGAAATCAACAGAAATCATGAGATAGAAGGCATGTTGGGAAGCGAAATCAGGAAAACCTGGTACGAAACCTTATTCTCCGCCGGATATGGATATGATAGAAAAACGTTGACTACCAAACCGGTTATTTTTCCCAAAGAAGATGATGCGAATTACTTTCCATTATTCAGTAAAACATATACGGAAAATGCGTATGTTTCGTGGTTTTCAACTTTCTCTTATTCTTTCTTGAGAAAATATACCCTGGGAGGAAGTATTCGTTTCGACGGATCGGATCTTTTCGGCGTGGATAAAAAATACAGGTATCTTCCTTTGTATTCGGTCAGCGGATTATGGAGGATATCGGAAGAGCCTTTTATGAAGAATGTATCGTGGATCAATAATTTATTGTTCCGGGCTTCTTACGGATTACAAGGGAATATTGACAAAAATACTTCTCCGTTTGTTATGGGAACTTACTACGAAAGGACGATTCTTCCCGGATATTCCGAAAAAGCAATATCCGTCAGTTCCCCGCCAAATGATAAACTGCGTTGGGAAAAAACGCAAAATGTGAATGCCGGATTTGATTTTTCTGTATTGGAAGATGCAATCAATGTTTCGGCCAACTACTATTACAGGCACAGTTCCGATCTGATCGGCATGCAGACCATTCCTCTGGAAAGCGGATTTTATTCCAAATCGATCAACTGGGCGAGTATGAATAATCAGGGTGTCGAAGTGAGCATATCTTCGCGTAACATTCATACCAAAACATTCTCCTGGTTTACCGATTTCAATATCGGATACAATGCCAATAAGGTAACAAAAGTAAATATCCCTGAAAATCAAACGACTCCTTCTTTAGAAGGATATCCGGTTGGAGCTATTTTCGGGTACCGCTTCGGAGGATTGGATAGCGAAGGTTACCCGCTTTTTATTACACAGGACGGACAAAAAGTTACTGCCAAAGAATATTTCAATCTGAAGCTATCAGGAGCAACTGTAATTCCTCAGCTCACGGCCGAAGAACAACGGGATTTGTATTCCTATATCGGAACATCCGAACCGGTTTACTCAGGCGGATTAACCAATACATTCCGTTACAAGGCATTTGAAGCCAGTATCAATTGTATATTCAATCTGGGACATTATGTGCAGACCGTACCCAGCTATTCACCAACCCGTTATGACAGGGGAATGAACAGCAACCGTGACATTCTGAACCGGTGGACAGCAGAAAATACGAATACGTCTCTCTATCTGTTGATGCCCGATAATTACCGGTTGGAAGAATATAGAGGTTTCTTAGATTTCCGGTATGAAAGGAATTTTGATACCTGGATCAAAAAAGGCGATCACATGAGGGTGCAAAGTATCAGGATCGGATATAATCTTCCGGAAAATATCCTTCAGTTTTTCAAAATGACTTCCGGTGTTGTATCTTTGGAAGGGCGTAATTTATTTGTCATCGCTTCTGATTATAACAATTACTTGGATCCGGAAACCATGGGGAATGAATATGCGCAACCGATTCCGAAGACAATTATATTCAGTTTGAACTTAAACTTCTGACAGAATGAAAAAGATTAAAAATACAAGCCGATTAATAAGTGTCGTCATAGTTTCAGTACTGTGTCTTACTTCCTGTGATGATTTTCTGGATATCGTACCTACAGGCAGGATCATTCCAACTACAGCTCAGGAATACCGGGAATTATTGACTGAAGCTTATTCTTATATCCAGGAAGGACGCGGACTGGCTTCTTTCCGCAGTGATGAAATAGACATGACAGGAGCGCAGGAACTGGAAATGAACTCATACAAAGATATCTGGACATGGAATGATGCCAACCCCTCTGACAATACCATATCCTTCCCCTGGGAAAGATATTATTATATGATCTTTATAACAAACACGGTGATTGAAAATGAAAAAAACATTCAGGACGGAAAACCGGAAGAAATCAATCAGATAGTGGGTGAAGCGTATATGATCAGGGGATATATCCATTTCTTATTAGTCAATTTGTATGCTGTGCCTTACAATGCCCATACGGCAAAAACAGACAAAGGTATTCCTCTCAAATTAAGCTCAAATACAGACGAAGTCCTTTCAAGAAATAGCGTAGAGGAAGTGTATAATTCCGTATTGTCTGATATCTCCGAAGCACAAAAAAGATTGAATATCGGGAAATGGGATACCGGGCTCAATTACCGTTTCAACTCTGTTTCTGCAGAGGCGCTCAAATCCAGGGTATACCTATACATGGCAGACTGGGAAAATTCCCTGAAAGCCTCTCAAAATGTACTGACTGTACGAAATGAATTAAGCGATTTAACGCAGACTTCTACCAAATTACCCAATCATTTCACATCACCCGAATCTATTGTAGCGCTGGAACAGGTAATCAGGGCCTCATACAATACGGCCATCCGGATTCCTAAAGCATTACTTGACAGGTATAAAACAGGTGATATGAGAAAATCCAGATACTATACTGCTCAAACAGCTTCTATTTACATTCTGGCTAAAGGAGGATCAGCCGATTTCCGTTGTTCTTTCCGTACCGGAGAAATATACCTGAATGCAGCAGAAGCAGCATTGGAAACCGGAGATCCGGATAGTGCCAAACAGTACTTGTTACAATTGCTGTCTAAAAGGTTCAGGGCGAGCAATTTCCCTGCTATTGAAACCGAAATAAACGCCATGAATGATGCTGATTTAAGGGTGGAAATACAAAACCAGCGTTTCTTAGAACTCGCATTCGAAGGACACAGATGGTTTGATCTGAGAAGAACCACCCGTCCTCAGATAACAAAAACTTTATACGGAACTACCTATACCCTCGAACAAAACGATGACCGGTATACCATCCGTATCCCACAGGAAGCAATCAACAATAATCCCGGATTATTGAACTGAATATTTTATTAATTTTTAAATGAATGTGTATGAAAAAGAGAATTTTACTTATGATGATGTGTCTGACTGCAATAATAAGCACTACACAGGCACAATGGAATGACACGTACCAACCCCGTGGAGTCGAAAAAGCGGCCAATGGAGATATTACTACAATCTCATCTACAGGAGATGTTTATGTGGCAGGAATATTTGACCAGGCTTTTACTTTCGGGACTACTGAACTGGAACCAATAGCTACCAGTACTTACCTGATTAAATATAATGCGGCAGGAGAAAAACAATGGGGTGTGGCTTTTGCGGGGTCTGCGACACCGACGGCGATGACTACTGATGGTGATGGAAATGTTTACATTGCAGGAAACTTTGCAGATGAAGTTGTTTTTGGAAGTACTGATGACAATTCGCAAACTAAGACTGGGGTTATTGATGAAGATACACAAACACCTATAGAAGATCAAGCTGCTTGTTTTCTTGCAAAATATAGTTCATCAGGAATACTCTTAAAATTAGAAACTTATCTTCCGAAACCTTTTTCCTTTGAGGATTTTATGTATTACGAACCATATGAAAATCTAAGTTTTTCTATTACTCATTTGGAATTCAATAACAATACCTTGTACGCTTCTGTAAATATGTCTGGTATTACAGAAAATAATAATATTACTCTAAAAGGCGCTTATGCCTTTCTTGATTCTTTCATGTATGACAACATTTATGCAGGAGCACTCATCTCTTTAAACGAAGATTTACAATTTTCAAAGATATATGCTACATTGAGTGCCCCTGATGATGAAACTTTTCAATACAACGTTCGTTATCCGAGGTTCACATTTTCATCATCAGGAAATTTTTTATATTTTTCTGCAAAAGCACTTGGAAATCTACAGTTAATAATTAATGGGACTAGTGAAGATATCACATTTTTCAGCGACGGAAAGGATTTCTCTGAAGGTTATGTAATTACCCAAATGCAAAGTATAAGTGGAGAAAAAGAGTTAGTAAAAACATTCGAAGCAGAACCACAAGACTATTATTTGCAATCAGAACGCACATTGAACGCACTTATCCAAAAAGATGATAAGCTTTATTTGACTGGAACATTCGGCAATGAACTAACTTTTGACAAAACAATAGTATCTAATGGAGATGCAGATGCATTTTTAGCTATTCTCAATTTAGCTGATTTATCTTTTGTAACAGCAAAACAAAGCAATGATAGTGGAAAAGAAAAAGCATCCAGTACAACATATGTTGAAAAAGGAACTGATAAATATATTTATATCTCCTGTAATGATACAGCTAAAATGAGTTCTGGAATCTTTGAAGTTAATCTTTCTGATTATACTTCTGCTTACACAAATGAAGCTGCAATGATCTACACAAACGTCATTAATGTTATAAACGGAAAAATAGCAAAAGTACAGGCTACAACTTCTTCTATTAAAGAAGATCTTTCAACTGTAACTGTTTCTCTTGAAGATGTAAACACAAGTATTAACAATCCTACATTAAATAATCAAGTCAACTTCTACCCCAACCCGGTAGTCAAGACCATGTATTTTTCCGAAGTTTGCAATGTAAACATTTACAATACTCTCGGAATGTTAGTTAAACAAGCTACTGCTGTTGATAATCTAAATGTAGAAAGTTTGACAAAAGGTATCTACTTTGGTTCAATTCAAACAAGCCAAGGTATCAGCAAAATCAAGTTCATCAAAAAGTAATAAAACCATTACATTTCAAAAAAAACTGCATTTCAGATTGAGATGCAGTTTTTTTATCTATACACCATCCCTTAATACAATTAATAAAACCACATATTAATCAAAAACATATCCATAAAATAAACACTCTACTTTTTCACTCATATGAATCCGAAATTGAATAATATACAAAAATGTGAAATGAACCTTCTCCCGTAGGGAGTAAATATAGATAACCCCTTGCAAGCGAAGCGCAGCTCGGGGTAGTTAGAGGTAGCTCGGGGTAGCAGTAGCGGCAGTGACAGCAGTAACAGCAGAAGAAGACATCACCCCACTATCCGAACTCCGTTAGGAGTTCAACCTTAACTGTCTATCCAAAACCATTTTTCATCCAAATCAATACCTTGCTCCTTGAAAAGCCTGCCGATTTCTTCCTGAAAACCCTCTTGTTTGTGATGCTCTTGCTGGTTTTTAATGTAATTACTAACTATATCCCGTTCTTTGTAAGAATAGGTTAATGCGCAATATTTGATGCCCCAACCACTGAAATGGGGAAAAAGTCCCGACTCTTTCATCCATTTTGAGGATGAAACTTTTATTTCCCGGATATAATCTGCCAATGCCACAAAAGGGTGCAAATCAGAAAGAATATGGATATGGTCTTCCATACCATTGATACGGAATAGAATACAATTTTTATTTTTAATAATACCCCAAATGTATTTGTATAAATCGGCTGAATGATCCTGATGGATAACCGGTTTACTACCTTTAGTTCGAAAAACAATGTGATATAGAATTTGACGATAAGCAGACATATTTTTTGGATGTAAAGATAGGATTTTTTTGTTGAACTCCTAACGGAGTTCGGATAGTGGGGAGATATCTTCTTCTGCTGTCACTGCTGCTACTCCGAGCTGCCCCGAGCTGCGCTTCGCTTGCAAGGGGTTATCTATATTTACTCCCTACAGGAGAATAAAAAGTAAATACTTATTAATATTACATGCTAAAAAACACACAATATTATTTGTAATTATAAAATTGTAAATATATATTTGTATTTCCTAATCACTTACTACCTACCGTTAAAACCTATTATAAATAATATATTAATTTAAAACTACAAACCATGAAAAAAGTCATCTTATCTCAAGTATTGGTTATGTTTTTTGTATTTAACATGACTGCACAGTTGAAAGTATCCAGCGAAGGTAATGTGGGGATTAAAGTTTTGGATGCACCTTTGTCTACTTTGGGTATTAACACTTTGGGATCTGCAAATACTGAAGTATCAATAGATGCCATTGGAAAGTCAATAGGACTATCCATCAAACGTTCTGCATCAAGCCTTGGGTCTACATCACATTTTGGCATCAGCAGTATTTGTAATGTTGTATCTGGAAGCGATATCTCTGTAGGCGTTTATGGTGTTGTAACAGGTTCTTCTTCCTCAAACAAAGCAATTGGAATGTATGGATTTGGAGACAACAGTTATGGATGTAGTTATGGAGTATTAGGAATGGGAAGTAGATTTAGAAACAATGATAGTAACTCTGGAGCTGGAGTTTTTGGCACAGCTGCATTTACAGCTATTCCAACCATAACCGGAAGATATGCAGGTTACTTTTTAGGAGATGTAAAAGTAACAGGCACCATCAACGGAATCACAGTTGGCAACTCCGACATCCGCTACAAACAAGATATTGTAGAACTGGAAACCAAAAAATCTAAAATTCTAAATAATATTTTAAGCCTGAACCCAGTCGAATATAAGCTAAAGCAACAACACTACGAAGCTACATCCGAGAAAGGAGAAAAATCATCAGAACCCCTACGATGAAAACTCCCAGATATTCAAAAAAAAGCATTATGGACTCATCGCCCAAGACCTACAAAAACTATATCCCGATTTAGTCTATGAAGAAGATAACGGATATTTGTCTATCAATTATACCGGACTTATACCACTATTGATCCAATCAATCAAAGAACTAAACGCCAAAGTTGAATATCTGGAAACAAACTATGCGATGCCGGGACTTCGTGCCACAACCGATATTCCAGACACACAAGCAGAGCAAGGAGCGACTCTCTATCAAAACACCCCCAATCCATTCTCAGAAACAACACAGATCAAATTTCACATCCCATCTTCCGTAAAAAATGCATCTCTGTGTATTTATAACCTGCAAGGAAACCAAATCAAACAATTCAATATTGCTCAAAGGGGAAACGGATCCCAGGAAATATCAGGCAGGGAATTCACTGCAGGCATTTACTTGTATGCTTTGATTACCGATGGAAAAGAAGTGGATGTTAAAAGAATGATCTTAACAGAATAATATACACCGGGTATAAACTGAGAGTATTTCATAGGATAACCCTATGTAACTGTTATTTATCAAACTAAATTTTAAGGATATGAAAAAGCAACCATATATCATTTTATTGATCTCTGCTTTTACCTGTCTTTCTTTGCATGCCCAACAAAAAGAATCCAATGAAGTTTTTTATTACTATCAGGGAGAAAAAATATTCTTAACCGAAAAACCTGATAAAGTATTCATCAAACTCTCAAAGGATGCAAACAGGGAAAAGGTATCAGGTATAATAGCAGCAGATGAAGCCATTGAAAAGAAATCCAGGGAAGCCATTGAAAAAACATGGAGTCCTTTTATCATTCTGGAATCAAAAGATGAAAAAAGTCTTTCCAAAGAAACAATCAAAAAATACAAAGATCATCCTGATATTGTTTCTGCTTCAACCATGTTGGAATACAAAGACGGCACTTTACAGGGAATCATGGATGAAATCATCATCAAACTCAAAAAGGGTACAACATTGAGTCAATTGAAAAAATTAGCCACAAATTATCAATGTTTAATTGTTGAAGAAAATCAATTTACTAAGGATCAATTCCTATTATCTGTTTCCAAAACATCCGGATTAAATGCATTGCAAATAGCTAATGCCCTGTACGAAACAGGCTTATTTGAATTTTCAGTACCAAATTTTTACAGACATAACATCCTGTGTTCTAATGACTCACTTTACGATCAACAATGGGCATTGAAAAACACCGGACAAAATGGTGGTATTACCGGTATTGATATTAAAATAGAACGGGCGTGGGAAATAACAGAGGGAGATCCGACTATCCGGATAGCTGTTGTTGATGAAGGCGTAGAGTTAAATCATCCGGACCTGGAAGCCAACCTCTTAACGGGATATGATGCTACCGGAAACGGAACTGGTGGAGGACCTATGTTTGATCAGCTTGAAGGAGTAAAAGAAAGACATGGCACATCCTGTGCCGGAATCATTGCCGCAATAAAAGACAATGAAATAGGAATAAGCGGGGTGGCTCCCAAATGCAAAATTTTGCCTGTTCACGCCAGTTTTAAAAGAGCTTCCACAGATCTGTGGCTGTCAGATGGGATCAAATGGGCATATAAGGAAGAATATGGAAATGCTGATGTAATCAGCAATTCATGGGGAGGAGGTTCTCCATCTTCTGCAATGGAGAATGCTATCGACAGTGCTCTATTAGTCGGACGTGGAGGCAAAGGATGTGTGCTTGTTTTTGCGTCAGGAAATTATGATACTATACCTGTTCTTTACCCAGCTTCGCGAACAGATGTAATTGCAGTCGGAGCCGCTTCACCATGTGGAGAGAGAAAATCACCATCATCTTGTGACAGCCTCTATTGGGGAGGTAACTATGGGTCAGCTCTGGATGTAGTTGCTCCCGGGGTGCTCATTCCTACTACAGATCTTACCGGAACTGATGGGTATGCCAATGGTAATTATACTTTGGATTTTGGAGGAACATCTGCAGCCTGTCCGCATGTAGCAGGAATTGCTGCCCTGATTTTAAGCCGTGAACCAAACCTGACATATTCGCAAGTACGGCAACTGATCGAATCCACAGCTCAGAAAACCGGCGGATACAATTATCAGAGTACTGCCGGAAGACCCAATGGTAAGTGGTATTACGAAATGGGCTATGGATTAGTTAATGCACATGCAGCCGTAAGAGCAGTTTGTCCTTCAACAATCATCGAAAATCAGGCAATTACAGGCAATCAGTTTATTGCCTGTGACAATGTAATCATTCGGGGAGCAGCTGTTATAGAAGGGGCTAAATTAACAATAGATGCCAAAGAAACTATCATTCCTTATGATTTTGAGTTTGAGTTGGGGGCGGAATTGGATATAAAATAAAATCAGACAAATGACATTATATCAAACTGCACTTCAACTTTATGAAACGCAGTTTGATACAAACAATAAAGATAATTTTGTTGACTCTTCATTTTTTTATAATCTTACCACAGTTACAAACAAATAATATACTAAAACCATGAAACAAACTTTAGTCTTCATCATATTTTTCCTCATTACAACAATGAGTATCTAATATCATCTTTATCTCTAATCGATACAAATAGAACAAATCTTATAGTATCTTTGTTAATTATATCCGATAAGATGGATAAGAAATGCTACCGGTTCAAAATAAAAAAACGATACTGACTCTCTGTATTTTCAGTATTTTATTAATTCATGTATTGACTGCCTGCAGCCAATCAAACAAATCAACGTCTACAGATATGAAATACAACGATTTAACGCCCGAAGAAGAAAGAGTAATTCTGCATAAAGGTACTGAAGCTCCTTTTACCGGAGAGTTTCTGAATAACAAAGCTACCGGTACTTATATTTGTAAGCATTGTAATGCCCCTCTCTACCGGTCGACCGATAAATTTGATTCCGGTTGCGGATGGCCATCCTTTGACGATGAAATTCCCGGAGCCATCACCCGTAAAGCTGATCCGGACGGACAGCGAACAGAAATTATTTGCAGCAACTGCGGAGCACACTTAGGCCATGTCTTTACCGGAGAAGGTTTTACGCCAAAAGACATCAGACATTGCGTCAACTCCATCTCCATGAAATTTCTTCCCCAAAAACCAGACACAGCATATTTTGCATCCGGATGTTTCTGGGGAACAGAATATTATATGATGAAAGCCCCCGGAGTCATCTCTACTGCCGTAGGATTCATGGGCGGACATGTGAGTCATCCTACATACGAACAGGTATGTACCAAAACCACCGGACATCTGGAAACCACTCAGGTAATCTTCGATGCCAATCTGACAACTTACGAAAACCTTGTCAAACTATTCTTTGAAACCCACGATTTCACGCAAACTAACGGACAAGGTCCCGACATCGGTCCACAATACCGTTCTTTCATCTTTTATACAGACGATGAACAACGCGAAACTGCCGAAAAATACGTCAACATCCTTACCGCAAAAGGATATAAAGTCGCAACCACCCTTCAAAAAGCCTCCACTTTCTGGATAGCAGAAGACTACCACCAACAATATTACGAACACAAAGGAACCAAACCCTATTGTCATGTTTAAAAAAAGATATTTTAATTAATAATCATCCACATGTTTCACCCTTAAGGCCAAAGGCCTTTGAGCAATTTCATAGGCCAACGGCCTATGAAATAAATATATTCACACCTATATTATTCGCCCAGAAAGGGCATTAACAAATAATTTATTGTAAATTGCTTACAAGTCACAACACAGTTGATAATTGGGTAAAGAAATACGGGCTAAGTGTCTACAACAATGTAGCAACAGGCATTTGCAACAAACCTTATGCAGCAATCACGGATGAAAACATGATGGTGGGCAGTTGTAAACTTCTACTTACCCTTGGCGTGCCGGCCACTCATCAGGGTCGACCTCTGGGTTATGACGATGTTTCCATTTTAGATATGTCCGTTGCATGTTTATGGAAAGAGCATACAAGAATGAGACTGATTTTAAGGATTTTACCAAAAGTATGTCTGATGCTCAGTTCAAACATAACATGAAGACGATAGCGTATCTTCTTCCTCCCCGACAAAGAACAATTTCCAGATTCATCAATCTGAGCAACTGGGTAAACTGGGCACACAGAATGCTGGAAGTATATCATACGCTGAGTAAAGAAGAGAAAGACGTTTTCTCCTTTGTACCGTCCAACGCTTCATTCATAAAAGAATTGGAAGAAGTCATATCTTGTATAAACTTTATAGAAAAAGAGTGCAAGCACACAGGACTTTCTAAATATACTGTAGCCAAATGTCAGAAGCAAATTAGAACTGTTATGCTACAAGGTAATTCAAGAATGCATAAGTTAGGGATGGCTATTTACGGATTCCTATCAGAGGAAGCAGCTCTACTGGAGTCTGATAGCGAGTCACATAACAACTCATCCGACATTCTTGAATCCACTTTTGGGATATTTAAGAAAAGAAAGTCTCCCAACAAATTGTATGGAGTGACTCCCCTTATTCTTTTTCTACCGGTTTATACAAGGGTGGCACATGTAAAAAACACAAAGAACAATTACAATTTCAAAGAACACTTGGAAAAACTACGAGTGTGGCAAATTAATGAGTGGACTAATACTCACTTGCCCAAAAATCTCGTCGTTAAACGAAAACTAAAGCTTACTACTGCTAGCTAAAAATGAACACACTTTATTGAACACCCTACCTTTCAGGGCTATTGGCTATTGGTTTATTCCATATTTAATAGGGCGTTTCCCTATCCTAATGCTTAAAGGCCTTTGGCCTTAAGGGTGAAACATGCGGATAATCATAATCAATTATTTATAATCACTACTGTCCGACTAAAATATGCGAACTCAATGCAACTTACTGAACTTGTGCGTATTAACGGATGTTTCGAAAGAAGAGTGGTGTTGCTTCGTAAACGCCTTATTCTCAACGCTTAAAGATGTTTAGTCGGACAGTAGTGATTTATAATATTCTATCCCCTCAATCCCCAAATTTCACTAAAAACCCCAACCCAACCCGGGCTTTACGCCCGGATACCCCCTTAAATAAGGGGGCAGGGGGTTCTTTCCTTATTGTCAAAATGCTGTCCGAAGCGAAAGAGCCGCAGGCGATTGAGCAAGTTCATTTTGACGAAAAGCGCCTTTTTTTGGTTACTTTTTTTGGCGCAGCAAAAAAAGTAACAATATGTTAAAGTTTGGTATACTTTTTGCATAAAAATTTCCAGCACAATACAAGGCCTACAAAAGATATCACATACCAACATACTATTTTACAAATTATATCACATTATCATGCAAAACCACATTAGAATAAAGTGTGTTTTTATATTTTAACATGAATTTATAAAGAAAAATTACTCTTATGATTATGAAAAAGAAAGTATGTTACTTGCTATTATTGTCATTGCTGGCAATAAATTGTTTGAAAGCTCAAACCGGAATGTGGTCTTCATTCGCCGACGACAACCCCAGCTTCGGTGGAGGTAATGGAACGACTACCAATCCGTATCTTATTACAACAGCTGATCAACTGGCTAATTTAGCCAAACAAGTAAATAATGGAGTCAGCTATAAAGACCAGCACTTCAGACTTGAAAATGATCTGGATCTGAAAGCGCACTGGTGGATTCCCATTGGGCGGCACAACACCAACGCAAGTCAAACCAGAGCTTTCTCCGGTTTTTTTAATGGCAATAAACATGTAATCAGAAATCTGAAAGTAGATATCAACCAAACTGATCTCACAGGTGGCGACCCGATGGCGTTCTTCGGATATGTAGCCAAACTGAATGCTACGGAAACCCCGGTAATTGAGAATCTGGGGATGGAAGGCGTTTATATCTCCGGAGCTGAAAGAGTTTCCTGCCTGATCGGCGCCTCCAACGAAGCTATCGTAAAAAATTGTTATGCCGTAGGTAAAGTTACAGGAAATCTTACGGTAGGCGGCTTAATCGGACGGGCACAAAACACTCAAATATTAGATTGTTATGCTGTCTGTTCCTTAGCCGGCGGGATCTTTCCCGTTGGAGGTTTAGCAGGTAGAATTGAAGGAACTACTCTGGTGAAAAATTGTTATTTCATGGGTAATGTGGAAGGAGAAACGGAAGTTGGCGGTCTGATCGGATATGTCATGAACCCATCCGTTATCGAAGATTCTTATGCCGTAGCATCTGTGAAAGGAACTTCCCATGTTGGAGGTCTGGTTGGTTATGCATCTTCCGGCACTATCATAAAAAATTGCGTAGCAAGAGGTGAATGGCTGAAAGGCGCCGGAATTTCCATAAACAGGGTAGTAGGAAACAGTGAAGGTACCCTTATCAATAACTGTGCCCTTGCGGAAATGATGGTCAGCACTGACGGAAGTGACACATATCATAAAATAACAGATAGTCCGATAAATCCTCAAAACACTCCAAACGGGAAAGGTATATCAAACAAAAATTTGTCGGATGACATCCTGGATTGGAATAGCAAAAACGACTGGACACAGGATGATGAAGATCTTTTCCCTTCATTAAAAGAACAAAGCGCTCCTGTCATCTGCATAACAAGTTCAACTAAAAATGTTATTGTAAAACACAAAAAAAACATAGATTTAGATACTATTTTCCTTCTGAAAAGCGATTATACGCCTATCAATGCATTGGTAAATATTCAGGTAAAGGGTGATACCTGGAGTTTTGGTTCCAGTATCCACGAATTCCATGTGGGCGACACAGTCTTTGCAGTAGCTTACGAAAAAGGTAAATTGGCATCTTATCCTGTGAAAATTATTATTTCTCCATTCTCCGGAGGAGGTGGAAGTGAAAAATTCCCCTATGAAATCCATACACCAGTAGAATTGGATGCCGTACGCCAGTATCCGGATGCCGATTACAAATT
>JAVBMQ010000003.1:0-4411 GCA_031552335.1 Bacteroidales bacterium
TTATATATAAATGACTTACAAATGTAAATGATTTTTTTGAAAATGAGAAATTTTAATACCTTTGCAGCCTCAATTTAAAGTTACTTATGATATCAGTAGACGGACTAACAGTCGAATTCGGAGGTTCTACCCTTTTTGCAGATGTTTCTTTCGTTATCAATGAAAAAGACAGGATAGCCCTGATGGGAAAAAATGGTGCTGGAAAATCAACTTTGCTCAAGATCCTGGCAGGAGTAAGAACACCTTCTAAGGGAAAAGTTTCTGCACCTAAAGACACTATCATTGCTTATCTTCCGCAACATTTGATGACAGAAGACGGAAGGACGGTTTTTGAAGAAACCTCCCAAGCCTTTTCTCATCTTTTTGAAATGGAAAAAGAGATTGAACAACTCAATAAAGAATTGTCTGAACGTACCGACTATGACTCCAATAGTTATTATGAACTGATAGAGCAGGTTTCATCACTCAGCGAGAAGTTTTATACTATCGATATGACTAATTACGAAGCCGATGTAGAAAAGACACTATTAGGCTTAGGATTCAAACGGGAAGACTTCAAAAAACAAACCAGTGAATTCAGCGGGGGGTGGAGAATGCGTATCGAATTAGCTAAAATTCTGCTTCGCAACCCGGACGTTATTTTATTAGATGAACCGACCAACCACTTAGATATTGAATCAATCCAATGGTTGGAAGAATTTCTGATAAATAATGCCAAAGCTGTAATTGTCATTTCCCACGACCGGACTTTTGTAGATAATATTACTACCCGTACCATTGAGGTAACAATGGGAAGAATCTATGATTATAAAGTCAACTATTCCAAATACTTAGAACTAAGAAAAGAACGCAGGGAACAGCAACAAAAATCCTACGAGGATCAACAAAAAATGATTGCTGAAACGACAGAGTTCATAGAACGGTTCAAAGGCACCTACTCCAAAACCTTACAAGTACAATCCCGCGTAAAAATGTTGGAGAAATTAGAAATAGTAGAAGTAGATGAAGAAGATACATCTGCACTCCGATTGAAATTTCCTCCCTCACCCCGCTCCGGTTCATATCCGGTAACAGTTGAAAATGTATCCAAACGATATGGAGAACACCCTGTTTTCTGCAATGCAAATCTGACGATTGAACGGGGGGATAAAATAGCTTTTGTAGGGAAAAATGGGGAAGGAAAATCCACCCTTGTTAGGTGCATCATGAAAGAAATTGATTTTGATGGGACATTAACCCTCGGACACAATGTTCAGATCGGTTATTTTGCACAAAATCAGGCATCTTTATTAGATGAAAACCTCACCGTTTTTCAAACCATCGACGATGTTGCCGTTGGCGATATACGTACTAAAATCAAAGATATACTCGGAGCATTCATGTTTGGCGGTGAAAATTCCACAAAAAAGGTCAAAGTCCTTTCCGGAGGAGAAAGAACCCGTCTGGCCATGATCAAACTATTACTTGAACCCGTCAATTTACTAATTCTTGATGAGCCGACCAATCACCTCGATATGAAAACCAAAGACATCCTGAAAAGCGCCCTGAAAGAATTTGACGGGACACTAATTGTTGTCTCTCACGATCGGGATTTTCTGGACGGATTAGCCACAAAAGTATACGAATTCGGGAACCAAAAGGTAACAGAACACCTGGAAGATATTTATGGATTCTTACAGAAGAAAAAAATGGAGCATTTGAGGGAACTCGAAAAAAATTAAGAATTACGAATTAGGAATTACGAATAAGTTTAACCACAAAAACAATTCGTAATTTCTAATTCGTAATTTCTAAATTCCAAAGATGTGTCTGAAATCCTCTCCATTCTCCGGTTGATATACTTTCATCCCCAGTTCCTCGCCTATTTTCACATTAGCAGATCCATCATCAATAAAGAAAGTTTCTGATGGATTGAGTCCTGAGTCAGCAAACATTATCTCAAATATTTTCCTGCTGGGTTTTGTATATCCCATTTGATAAGAAAGATACATTTTATCAAAGTAATCGCAGAGCAACTTTTCCCGGCCCCATGTAATCGGATCATGCGCCCAACCCATAATGATCGGATTGGTATTACTCAGCAAATATAAATTATATTTTCCGCGCAATTGTTCCAACATCTCTAACTTGTATGCCGGCACATCTGCCAAAAAACCATATAATGCATCGTCAATATCTTCTTCCGGAATATCCTTTCCGGCCAAGTCCCGGATAGATTGATAATATTCTTTTCTAGATATAAGTCCTTCCTCCAGTTCCAGAAAAGAGCCTTTCTGGTGATATGGATCCAAAAGTTCTTCAGCTTCTTTTACTCCCAATTGTTTGAAACGTCTGACAGCTTCATCTCTATCCAGAGTAATAATTACGCCTCCCAAATCAAACACTATATTTTTGATATTCTTCATTTTTTTGTTCAATAAATAACCGACAAAGGTAAATATTATTCCTTTCCAATAAACAAATTATCCGAAATTTACATTCATTAACTTTATAGTCTAAATATTAACTTCAAAAATTTCCATCTAAAAAAAAAACTCCCTAAATTTGCGTTTAGTTGACGCAATGATACTTAAAATCAATGTTCATTGCAGGCGCAAAAAGAGCCAATGATTTGAAGAGTAGATAAAAAATATAAGCGCCAAAAAGAAATACCAAAACCTGGGTTTAGATTACTTAAATGTGTATATGTATGTAGGAGTTCCCTTATCTGAGACAGATAGGGGAACTATCTTTTAAAGCTTTCTGATAGAATAAAGATCCGGAGCTTTATGAGCTCCCCCGTTTATTTTCTTTTCATCCAATTTTTCCAACACATTCAAAGAAAGCACCTTTCGTCTGAAATTTCGTCGATCAAATTTTTCATTCTGGATAATTTCATACAACAACTGTAATTCAGGAAGAGTAAATTTTTCCGGCAATAAACTCTTCATAGCAGATCTTATATTTTCCACCCGTTTAATGAATTCGAGAGCTTTTTTAATAATCTCATTATGGTCAATGCCCAATTTAGGCAAATCATGGATATCAAACCAATCAACACTGCTACCATTTTGAATTTCACCCAAAGGAAGAGATTTTTTAGAAATATCAATCAATGACAAATATGCAACTGTAACAAAACGTTGAAACAACCAACTTTCTTCAGAAAAAGAATATTGATAAAATTCAGAAAGTCCGGTAAATTCATCCATATTATTTCTGGAAGAGCCTCCAAAAGTATAGAATTGCTTCAGATAAAGATCTTTCAGGTTAGTTCTTTGTTGCAATACACGGGCTGCAGCATCATCTATATGCTCATCCTTTAATATAAAGCCTCCGGGTAAACGCCAATTGGAAAGTCGCGTAAATTTATTCAATAAAACCTTTAGTCTTCCTTCATAAAAACCAAGAATAACACAATCCACCGATAGTCCCGGATGAAAATAACGATCACCGTGAATAATCATTTCACGAGCAGAAATACTACTTAACATGTCAATATGCTGTATGTTTAATACTCAAATGTATGTCTCAACCCTCTAAAACGATTCTTTCAACATCAATCTTCTCCTGTAAAAAAACAGATGCCAGTTCTTTAAATTTATCTTCAGACTCGGTGGTATAAAAATTGCACATAGCATTTTTCGAACACATCGCATCCATTTCCGGATGTCTGGCAAGATAATCTTTAAGACTGGCAGCTACATATTTTCCCTGGGAAAGGAGGGTTACTTTTCCTGGAATATATGATTTGATTTTTTCCTCCAGTAAGGGATAATGAGTACAACCCAAAATTAACGTATCAATCAATGGATCTTTTGAAAAGAGTTGATTGATATGTTGTTTCACAAAATAATCTGCCCCAGGCTTATCATATTCCCGGTTTTCTACTAATGGAACCCACATCGGGCAGGCCTCTCCGGTAACAATTATATCCGGATATAATTTGTGAATTTCAATAGGGTATGATTGAGAATTTATTGTCCCTATGGTTCCAAGAATACCTACATGACGGGTATGAGTCATATTCCCAATTACTTCTACTGTCGGACGGATTACACCTAATACCCTTTTTTCGGGATCCATATGTGGCAAATCAAGCTGCTGAATAGTACGCAAAGCTTTTGCTGATGCCGTATTACAAGCCAATACCACCAATTGACATCCCTGATCAAAGAGTCTTGATACAGCTTGTAAGGTAAATTCATATACGACTTCGTAAGAACGTGTTCCATATGGTGTACGTGCATTATCTCCCAAATACAGATAATCATATTCAGGCAATAGCTTGCGGAACTCATTCAAGATTGTGAGTCCTCCATAGCCTGAATCAAATACACCGATAGGAGAATACATAATAAGGAATTAAAAATGAAAAATTAAGAATTAAAAATGAGGGATATTTCATCTTCATTTTTAATCCTTAATTCTT
>JAVBMQ010000091.1:0-9531 GCA_031552335.1 Bacteroidales bacterium
AACAAGACCTGCAATTCGGGTGTTTTGATGGTCGAATACCGGAAAAAGAATTGATATTACTTCCCTATCAGATTTTATTTTAGAAAAATTATTTGCGTGTTCCCAAAAAGTAACATATCTTTGTTCCCGATTGGTAACACGTAAATAAGATGAAGAAACAAAGTCAAACTGTTGAAAAGGACAGGGAAGCAACCGAAAAACGATTGCTCGATGCTATCGGTAAAATGATTGCCGAAAGCGGATTTGAGAAAATCGGCATCAATGCCGTTGCTACGCAATCAGGCGTATCGAAGATTTTGATATACCGCTATTTTGGCTCGGTGGAAGGATTAATGGCGGCTTACATCCGTCAGCATGACTTTTGGATAAATTTTCCGCATGAAATACCGCCGCGCGAAGGGTTGTCGGATTTCCTGAAAGGCATGTTCCAACAACAAATCGAGCAACTACGCAACGACCAAACCCTGAAACGGCTTTACCGTTGGGAACTGTCGTCGAACAATGAAACGATTGAAGCCTTGCGACGCCAGCGGGAAGAAACGGGAGTTTGGATTATCGAAGCCGTTACTAAACTTACCCAAAGCGACCAAAAGGAAGTGGCGGCAATGGCGACCATTATATCCGCTTCTATTACTTATCTTGTTATGCTGGAAGATTTCTGTCCGCAGTACAACGGAATCCCGTTAGGTGAAAATATCGGGTGGAAACAAATCAGCGACGGAATAGATATTTTAATTGACAAATGGCTTGGCAACCCTGTAAAGACAACAAAAAAATGAAACGCATTTTATTAATTCTATCAATTTCATTATTAGCCATGAATGTAAACGCACAACAAAACAGCGATTTTACCGAAATGGTAAGATACGCTTCCAAAGCGCCTTCGGGACATAATACGCAACCGTGGAAATTCAAATTTGTCGGCGACACTATTACCATTCTTCCGAACCTTGTCGATGCGTTGCCCGTTGTGGACGGCAGCCACCGCGAACTGTTTATCAGTTTGGGATGTGCAACCGAAAATCTTTGTATTGCCGCTACGCATTTCGGTTACAGAACGAAAATTGTCAGCCAAAGTGAACAGGGTATTGTTATAGCAATGGAGAAGTCGGATGATATTCGGGAAAGCCCGTTATTTCAACAAATCGAAAAACGGCAAACCAACCGAAGCGTTTATCACAATCGAAAAATTCCAAAAGACACATTAGACATTATCAATGACATTCCTTTGGAACAAAGCGTTCATTTATATTTTATGGAAATTGGAAGCCCGCTTGCCGATACGCTGATACAATATATTGCCAAAGGGAACGAAATTCAGATGAACGATAAAGCCTTCAAACGGGAATTGATGGATTGGATGCGCTTCAATAAAAAACAAATCAACGAAAAGAAAGACGGGCTGACTTATCAGGCTTTGGGCGTTCCGTCCATGCCCGGATTTCTCTCTAAACCTATGGTGGGTATGTTTTTGAAGCCCGGCAAGCAAAATAAAACCGACCTTCAAAAAATCAATTCATCATCGCATTTGATTTTGATTACCACCGAAAACAATACGCCGAAAGAGTGGATTGATTTAGGTCGTACATTGGAGCGTTTTTTACTTGCGACTACCGGATTGGGGATTGCAAACGCTTACATGAACCAACCGTGCGAAGTTGCGCCTTTGGCAAAAGAAATACAACAATCGTTTCCGATAAACCAAGAATTTCCCACGCTGATAGTACGTGTAGGCTATGCAGACCCTATGCCCTATTCGCCAAGAAAAGAGGTTGAAAGCATTATCGAATAAAATCTGTATCTATCAATATACTAAAAACTGTATCTGTGCCTACCCTGTTCTTTTGAGTAACTTTGCAGCATTTTAATCTCAAAATATTTAATAGTATGAAGCTGAATTTCGCAAAAAGAATGTCCTATATAAAAGCCTCCGAAATAAGGGAAATCCTCAAAGTTACGGAACAGGACGACGTTATTTCATTTGCAGGAGGCTTGCCTGCACCCGAACTTTTCCCGATAGAAGAAATTAACGAAGTAAGCCAGATTGTCCTGAAAGAATTAGGAACAAAGGCGCTTCAATATACCACCACCGAAGGCTATGCGCCGTTACGGGAATGGATTGCCAAGCGGATGAACGAACGTCAGGGAACATCATTCGATAAAGACAACATTCTAATAACGCATGGCTCGCAGCAAGGGTTGGATTTAACGGGTAAAGTTTTCCTCGACGACGGCGATGTTGTCCTGTGCGAAAGCCCGACCTATTTAGCCGCAATCAGCGCGTTCAAGGCTTACGGATGCAGCTTTATCGAGATCCCTACCGACCGGGACGGTATGGATATGGAGGCTTTAGAGCGTGTTTTGGAGAAAACCAAAGGCATTAAACTTATCTACGTCATAAACCCCGTCTTTGCTCACACTTGATTTACTACCGGAAAGTTTATAATATCGAAATGAACCGACCGGTGGGAACTATTGAAGCGCAACGGGCGTATCTGAACCATGAGTTAGACCAGATACATAAGCTAATCCGGTGAAACACGCAAACAGGAATAAATCGCGCGTCAGATAACGGTTTGGGTGATCGAGCGGCGTGTTCATTATCTTATCCAGTTCCTCACGGGTAAGGTATTTCTGAACGGCTTTCGGGCGGTCGGGTGCATAACCGTCGAACGGGTCGCGGGTGATGATCCCCTCGCTGATAGCCAGTTTCACCATGCGGCGCAGGCGGGAAGTGATACCTAATATCGAGTTCGATTTGCGTTGCAATTCGACGCGCAGGTAAAAGTCGTAAGACTCTATAAACGAAAAATCCAGCGAGGTAAACGGGATGTCGGAGAGGTTGTATTTATGTTTCAGGAAGTTTTTCAGATGCCGTAATGAATTTTGCATTTCAAACAGCGTGGATGCTTCGCGGTTCACGCCTACGCGCTTGGCGAAATCTTCATTGTACTGCGTGAAATATTTTACAACTGTTTCCTGCTCGGAAGCAATGCCCTGAAACGCGCTTTTGACCTGTTCGGCGGTAACGTTCTCCTTAACCTGCGACAACTCTTTATAGTGGGCGTTGATAGCCACATTGATTTTATCCAGCTTCCGGTTCAACTCGGTAGCGGGTTTGCTCTTTCCTTTCGCCCGACCGGAAGGAGTGTCCCAAAGGGACAGGGCAACATCGGTCTTTGTGCTGAAATGCACTACGGATTTGCCAACCGTGATCCGTCCCATAACGGGGCATATTCCGTCGGCATCGACTTCGTTCTTTTTCAGGTAGAACGCAACCTTTAACGCTTGCTTCATAACTCTATTTTTTAATGGTTCAAAATTACCTCTAATAGAGCTATTTATAGCTACGCAAAACATTGTGGTTCAGAGAGAAAAACTCCAATTTCGGGCTTATTCCCTGCCGTTTGACCGAAAGCCTGAAAATTATCCCGACTTTTGGCAGTGAAACGGCGGTAAAGTCCTCTCCAATGGCGTTTTTTACTTATCCAGTCCGGCACAAAATGGGTTACGGATAAGTAAGGGAACTTTCGCTTAACCTCGCTATTTTCTGCATTTTTGGCAAAATGCAATACTAAGCGTCTATAAGCGTAATACACCGTTAAATCAGGCAGTTGCTATACTTATCCGAGGAGTGCTTTGAGGTTCTATTCTTTCGCCACTTGGTTACGCTCGAAGAGGGCGTTCCGATAGAAACCATCAGCCGGATGCTCGGACACAGCAATATCCAGACCACCCAGGTCTATGCACGGGTAACCCCGAAGAAACTATTCGAGGACATGGACAGGCTTGTCGAGGCAACCAGTGATTTGAAATTAGTCCTTTAATTTAATCAATCAGTAAGTAATAATTTAAGCAATATATTATGATACGCAGCACATTCAAACTATTATTCTATATCAACCGGGCTAAAGTAAAGGCCGACGGTACAACAGCCGTTATGTGCCGAATCAGTATTGACCGCAAAACCTCAGTTATCGCAACGGGCATATATTGCAAGTCCGAAGAGTGGAACGCCCGGAAAGGTATCATCAAAACAGAAAGGGAAAACAATCGCCTGACAGAGTTCCGCAACCGTGTAGAACATACTTACGAGCATATACTCAAAGAACAGGGGGTTATCAGCAGCGAGCTGTTGAAGAATACGATTGTCGGAGTAAACTCCATACCGACCATGCTGTTAGAAGCAGGAAGCGTGGAGATAGAACGCCTGCGGGTTCGCTCGATAGAGATAAACTCAAACTCTACCTACCGGGAATCCCGGCTCATGCAAACCAACCTGCAAGCGTTTCTTCGTTCAAAAGGCATGGAGGATATTGCGTTTGCGGACATAACCGAAGAATTCGGGGAATCTTTAAAAATCTATCTAAAAACAGTGCATGACCAGAAATCATCCTACATAAACCGGTGTATGACGTGGCTCAATCGCCTTATCTATATTGCCATTGACCAGGATGCATTAAGGAGCAACCCGCTTGAAGATGTGCGGTACGAGAAGAAAGAGCCTGCCAAGCACCGCTACATCAGCAAGTCTGACCTAAAGCGGATAATGGAAACCCCGATGGCTGACACGCGATTGGAACTGGTTCGTAGGGCTTTCATTTTTTCATCGCTTACAGGGCTTGCCTATGTGGATATGCACCGCCTTTATCCACAACATATCGGAAAAACGGCGGAAGGCAGGCTTTATATCCGCAAGCAACGGGTAAAAACAAACGTGGAAGCGTTTATACCGTTGCATCCAATTGCGGAACAAATACTGATGCTTTACAATATTACGGACGACAGCCAGCCTGTATTTCCTTTGCCCGTTCGTGATATGATTTGGTACGATATAAACCAAATTGGCGTTGCGGTGGACTTGAAAGAGAATCTCTCGTACCACCAAAGCCGCCACAGCTTTGGAACGCTAGCGATTTCGGCAGGTCTTTCGATAGAAAGCATTGCCAAGATGATGGGGCATGCTAATATCTCCACGACACAGGGTTATGCCCAAGTAACGGACATGAAAATATCGGAAGATATGGACAGGCTGATGGAACGCAGAAAAACGATGCAAAACAACGCAACTCAAACCGTAAAGCCATGAAAAGAAAAATAATAACGATAGAAAATGGCGTTGTGTCGAACCCGTCATCGAATGATATTTGGATGACACAGCACGAAATTGCCACACTGTTTGGAGTATATATACAAACCGTCAACGCCAATATTAAAGCGGTTCTGAAATCGGGAGTGGTCAAAGCGGACATTTCCTGTCCGGCAACGGTTAGCGGGAATATCGTCCTGTCCGAAGTTTACGGATTAGATATGATAATAGCATTAGCTTTTCGGATTCAATCAAGAAATGCAGATGTGATGCGGGAATGGTTGATGAGAAAGGCATCTAAACCGGAAATCCCTGAAATGCTGATAATACCAGTTCGGAATCCGGTATGGAATTGATTTTGTTATTTTAAGATCAATCATTTTAATACAACACTAAAAAAACGTATCTTTGCGTAGAATAACTTTGTGTTAAAACTGTATGTCAACAACTCAATTTGAAAAAAATATTCAAGAGCTCAATTTTTCCTTTATTTCTGATAAAGGAACGAGTGGAGTGTTGTTGACTCAGAACTATGAAAACCTTCCTGCAACCATATCCGCGCCTGACATTCTATTTGCTTTAGAAACTGCTAAAAATAAATATGAAGCGGACGCTGTGTATTTTCGTTATTTTCAAGATGGTAGAGCCGCCGTGCCACAATTGTACATTTTTGACTATACACTGAAACAAATAAGCCTTGAAGAAAAAAACCGTATACACAGAAATATGTGGAATGGTTATCAAGTGCCTGCATATATTATTATTGAGAAATCGTCAGTCTGCTTCTTTGATGCGAGAGAGAAGCCTGACTACAATAGAGAAAATTATGCAAAGGAAATAATCATCAAAACAGGAAAAGCCATTAAAGACTTTAATGCTCAAAGTTTTGATGACGGGTTGTTTTGGGAAGAACAGGAGAGTAAAAATCATTTTCAATTTGAGCAATCGGCGACAAGAGATTTGATTCGAGGGCTAAAAGAGGTATATGCTAGTTTTCAAGAAAAATCAAATTTGGACAAACATGTGGCTCTCAAGCTATTGGTCCAGTGCCTTCTTATTAAGTATCTAGAAGAACGAGATGCAGACTCGAAGAGTGGATATTTTGCTGGTACTTATTTTCAAAAGCACTTTCAATGTAACAACTTTTGTGAAGTTATTCGTCAAGGCAAGCTTCTATACCTATTGGATAAGCTAGCTGCCGATTTCAATGGGAAGATATTCGAATGGGACAAAGAGCATGAAGTAGCAGAACGAGCATCTATTCAAAAAACAGAGATTAAATATCTTGCAGACTACTTAGACGCCAATATTGAGAATAACCAATATGTATTTTGGCGGTTATATTCATTTTCACATCTACCCGTAGAAGTTATTAGCTCTGTATATGAAGAGCTATTAACAGATAGTAAAGATATTGTTTACACCCCTGAAATGATCGTCTCTACTTTAGTGGATGAATGTATGCCTTTAAAATCTCCTCAAAAGGATTTTAAGCTGATTGATGTGAGCTGTGGTTCCGGAATTTTCTTAGTTAAAGCCTATAAGCGTATCGTTCAATGGTGGCGATATGAACAATGGCAAAAAACAGGAAAATTAGAAAAACCATCTCTTTCGGTATTGAAAGATTTGCTGTTAAAGAGTATCCATGGGATTGACATTGAGCAAGACGCTATTCGGTTGTCAATTTTCAGTTTAGCTCTTGCTATTTTAGATGAGGTTAACTTAGATCCGCCTACTTGGGGAAAACTAAAATTCCCTAATCTAAGTAATAATATTATTACAAAAAACTTCTTTGACTATATAACAAAAGATCATCCAAAAGACTTTTCGTTGGTTATTGGTAACCCACCTTTTAATTTGCCAGAAGTTGATGGTAAAGAACCTAGTAGAAAGAAGTATTTTAAAGAATTAGAGCAGCAGATAGGCTATAAGAGTGATATAGATATACCTGATGAAAATCCAGCTCTTCATTTTTTAGTACAATCTATGAAACTGCTAAAAGATGGAGGAATGTTATCTATGATTCAGCCATCCGGGCCTCTTTTGTATCAAAAAAACACCAAATTCAGAGATAAAATATTTTCCGCACACAACTTAATTCAAATTATCGATTTCACTAAATTAGCTGATAAACTGTGGGGAAGAAAAAATGTATCAACGGCTGCCATCTTCTTACAAAAATCCGAACAAGGTATTGAGCCTGTGTTACATTTAGTTGCCAATCGCACTTTTTCTAATGCGAATCGACTGTTCTTAGAGTTCGATAATTATGATTTTCATTTTTTAAGCCAGTCAGATGCTATTAATAATCCATTTATATGGAAAGCCAATATGCTAGGTGGTGGAAGGATTGTACAGTTAGTTAATAAACTCAGTAACTTGCCTACTTTAGGGGATTTTCTAAAACAAAAAAAGAAGGAAAGTCAATGGGTGTTCGGAGATGGATTTATCAAAGGTAAGCCCGATGATGAATTAGTTCCTTCTGATTTCGAGAAGAAGAAAGGAGGATATTCAGAGGCTAAATATCTAACGCAATCAAAGTGCTTCAATCCAGAGGATTTTAATGAAACAGGAATTAGAAAAACCTTTACATTAACTGATAAATACTTTCAATGGCCTAGACAGGAAGAATTGTTTCAAGCCCCGAATCTTTTAATAAAGAAAAATGTTGGAAAAACAAGCATTCCAGTAATTTTACAGGAAGCTCCTATTGCATTTAGAAATGAGGTCATAGGCATACATGCGCCAATTAAAGATATTGATGAATTAAGAGAACTTGAATCTGCGTTAAAAAATAATCAGGTTTTTCGTTTCTATCTAATGATAACAAGTTCACGATCAGGCGTGAGTAGGTCTAATTATACTCTATTGCAAAAGGATATAATGAATCTTCCATATTCAAAAGATATTAAGTTATCTGAGGCTGAAGGTATTCTAGTAAAAGATTTGTTGTCATTAATAACAAATAACGAGTATGGTTTAACCACAATTGCTTCTTGGCCGGAGCTTGTCAGTTTTTCTAACACATTTTGTAATACGTTGAACAGTGTATACAGAACTCAAGAGGAATCATTCCAATTATTTAAGGCTTTGAGTGCTGGTAATTATCACGCTTTGCATTTTGAATATGCAAAAGGCAGCATTACTCCTGCCTCAGAGCAAATTGAGAATTTAGAAGAGTATATTAATCAAGTAATTCCTCGAAAAGATCTTAAAAAACAAGGTACACATATTCAGAAGATAATGAAGGTGTACGGGAAAGACAATATTATATTAATAAAACCTAAGCAATTACGCTATTGGCTTCCATCTATAGCCCTGCGCGATGCGGATGAGGTATTTGCTGACTATATAAAATCTCGTTATTAGTATGCTAAGAGATAGTCAGCCTATATATCAATTACCTCAGCCAAGCGATTTGACAGTTGCAGCCAATCATGAGGTGGAACAAATATTACTGTTTATCGATAATCACATATCGGGCTTCCCTTTATATTACAGCCAAAATAACGATTCTGTTAACGAGAATTGGATTACTAATCTATTGGTACGTCATTTTAATTTATCCAATCATGAAAATGGATGATATTTGCCTTATGAGTTTAGTAAAAATCCACCACAAGCTGACTCTACAAAAGAAACAGATATTGGCGTATATATTAATACAAGAAACTCAAAAGCGATTCCAATAATTGAATTTGAAGCTAAACGATTCTCTGAATCATCCAACAATCAAGAATACGTCTATGGAGTGCGTGGAGGGATTGAACGTTTTAAAAAAGGAGAGCATTCGGGACATTTCAAGGTGTGTGGAATGTTTGCCTATGTACAAAGCCGGACTATTGAGGAGTGGTTTTCTAAAGTAAATGGATGGTTGATTAACTTATCTCAAACCAACACCGACGAACAGATAGACTGGATGGAAGATGAACAGCTTTCTAAAGTTTCATTGTTCCAGTCTGTAGAAAAATTTACATCTTGCCACAGAAGGAAGGTCTCAAATGATTCCATCTCTCTTTGTCACTATTTTATAGACTTAACAACTTCTTGAAAATACCATTCGAAATCCGATACTGAATTGAACGGTTTAATTTTAATACTCTGACGGCAGGCTTTTGATTTTAATAGCCTGCCGTTTTAAGTTATTTCCCGTCCAATTCCGGTTATTTCCCGCTCATGGCTTCCCTGCCGCTTGAGGGGCGGAAGCCCGCGAGAATAACCGGATGACCGAGAATAACTTTTCCGGCAACGGCTTTTAGTCCATGCCATTACCTGAACCTGTCGTGGTAGCCATCTTCCAACAGCTTTTCAACGTCCGAAGAACGGTACAGGATTTTACCGCCTAACTTGATATAAGGGATACGCCCCTCGTTCCGATAGTCTTGCAGGCTTCTTCGGCTGATTTTTAACTTCTTCGACAGCTCCTCGTCTGTATAAAAACT
>JAVBMQ010000141.1:0-16278 GCA_031552335.1 Bacteroidales bacterium
ACTTACATGCAGGTTGCTTTCAACTGGGGCAAAGTTTACTATTATACAGATCCGATATTGACAGTGGAAGATTCCCGCAAGCAATATCCTGAATATACGATTAAACAACTCTGTGATGCTTTAATTACCGATTTGGAACCACACAGGGATGCTCAATATCCCGATTATGGCGATGTTTATGAATTTAAAAGCAACCAGCTGTTTATACCGGTAAAAGTATTGTTGGGTGATTTGTATTTATGGCGTGGAAATTCAACCGATGATTATGAAAAAGCCGCAACCTGTTATGCTGAATATATTAATGCAAAGCTAATCAGAGACGGTATTTTATATCCAAAGATATCCTGGAGTCCTTCGGATTTTATTTTGGAAAGCTTTGAAACAAGTTTTCCTCAAGATTCATGGTCTTTTGCAACAATAACATCAAAAACAAATCAGGAATTGGTGAGTGTCATTCAAATGGCATTGAAAACTTCGGAAGGAAAAGTAAACAGTTTAGAAAAAAACTGGCATTATTTTGTTCCTTCCAAACGGATGTTGGAATTGTGGGACAAACAGAGTTACTGGCTGCATTACAACCCTGCAGGAGATACTCCTGTAGATTATAGTACTGTTGGGGATTTACGGAAGAGAGGTAATATATCAGGAACTTCTTCCTTTAAAATAGGAAATGATACAGCTTCCATCTCAGTGTTAAATAAGTTGTCATCCAATAGCCATATCATGATTTGCCGGTTGGGTTTATTACACTTGCGTTATGCTGAAGCTGTCAATCGGGCAGGAAAACCACACACCGCTTTTGCTGTATTGAAATATGGTCTCAGTCCGCTTACTCTAATGGCTGATGAAAAAATTCCACCAGCAGAAAAGGCTGATGCTAAACCTTATATGACTTTATTTTATAATCTCAGATATGAAAATAATATCGGGATTCATTCAAGGGGATGTGGTACTGCTGATTATGACCCGAATTATACTATAAGTGAAGTTGTTGATGGAGATACAATCGCTCGGGTAGAAGAATTGATATGTGAAGAATTGGCATTGGAAACATCATTTGAAGGCAACCGGTTTCAGGATCTGATGCGGATGTCTTTGAGAAGAAATGATCCCTCTTTCCTTGCTAAACAGGTTGCGGCTAAACATGATGATACCGATTATAATCGCATTTACAATTTTTTGTCTTCAGATACAAAAAACTGGTTTCTGCCGGAACCAGTCCGGAAATAGGTTTATCGTCTGTTGGCTCAATAGTCATATACTATTTATGAGAGTTTTAATTTAAATAATTTAATGTCTAATTAAAAATTGATATCATGAAACAGATCTTTTCGTTATGGATGATTGTACTGATGTTGTTTGCATCAGTAGGTACAGGCAAAGCTCAAATCTATAGCCTGCAAATTATGACTTCCGATCAGTTTACATCAGGTGGAACTGATGTCTGGAGTTTTGAACGCCATGATGTTGTTGCAGGTACATATTCTGCATTTACATTGTGTGATGAAAGTAGTATTGCGGTCAATTTCTTCGACCAGTTTATTGTGGAACGCTTTAACTTATACCCGATATTTAATCGGCCGGCAAGTGGTACGCAGTACGAAACAAAACGTAAAGCGTGGTATGCTGATCCGAATGAATATCTCTATGTAGCGCAAGAATATCCTGCTGGTACAACAGTGGGATCTAATTTGGTTTATGGCGAAAATTATCCGGATACACTGATGGGATATGAGGTATATTCAATGTCATCAGGTAAAAATTCGGCGATTACTTTTACTGTTCCTGCCAATGGTTATTATCGTGCAGATATGAAGGTTATCCGCATGGACCTGTGGAGCGCCATAGGACCGATGAAAGTATTCCAATTTTTTCGTTATGGGGGAGAAGGGGCTGCTTATCCGATGGGACAGGAGTTTTCTTATGGAATTACAAAAAATACGGATACCTGGGCTGCTGGGAATGAAGATGTTTATAATGAACATTTAATGAAGATACCGGAAAATCCGACTGTAAATAGTAATAATGGTAAGCCTTTCCGTGGATTACCTACGGGTAGCACTGCCGGTTATTTCTATTTTTATGCCAAAGAAGGAGATAAAATTTCGTTCGAAACTGACGCCCGTAGTACGGGAAACTCTGAAAATACTCCGCGTGGAGGGTATGCACGTACCAAATGGAGCAAACTGATTGTTACAGCTGCTGATGAAACAACAGCCAAAGCGGATGCTAAATATGTTAATCCTTATATCAATGATGAAGAATTGCTCAATGACCTGAGTGATATGTTGGATATTTCAGAAGATGTTATTAATAATCACCCGGAATACTCTCAATCTTCCAGGAATGCTTTGGAAGCGCTTTTTGTCGCAATCGGTCAGCGATTTGATGATGGGGCTATCCGCTCAATGGAGATACCGTCTCTGATTGCTCAGTTACAACATGCTATCGATCTTTGCCGGGCATCACAAGGTGGACTGAAAGTAAGGTATACATTTGAAAATGTGGATAATAATATTGTTCCGGACCTTTCAGGACAAGGTAATAACGGTACATTGCTGAACAATGCTTCCATTGTTTCTTTGGGAAAATATAAAGTAATGGATTTGGGTACTGCTAATGGATATTTGAATATGGGCGCTGCTATTGGTAGTGTCGTTTCCGGTATGAATGATTATACAATTTCAACATATTACAGGATTGATCCGGCTGCTCCTTTTAGCGGTAATGGTTTTATGTTATTTGCATTCTCTACGCAGGAAGCCAATGCTTCAAATGTTGGTGAATATATTTACTTCCGTATGCCCAATCAGGGTTATAATATATCTGCTGCAGGCTGGTCTAATGCATCGAATTTAGAAGTAGCTGCGGCTCCGGAGAAAGGTGTGTGGAAACATGTTGTTTTGCAGCAAAAAGGTACAACTTGTACTATTTATGTGAATGGAGTGGAGGTTAAATCAGGAGAAATGCCTGCACCGCTAACTAAATTTACAAAATCAACGCCTTACAATTGGATCGGACGTCCGCCTTTCAGTGGAGACAGTTATCTGAAACAGACTTTAGTTTATGATTTCCGCCTTTATAACTATGCTATGCCTGTAGATAGTATAAGCAAATGGGCAACTCTGGTGACTGATCTGGAAGACGCAACGAATCACAGTAGCGATGGTGATTATACAGAATTGAATGCATTAATAGCAAGTTATACTACTATTGCTAATACAGCTTCGATTGGCGAAGCGGCCGGACAATATACATTGGCAGCAAAAGAAGAATTTCTTGATGCTATCAATGTTGCCCGGACAATATCAGAAGAACAGAATTCTTCTCAGTTAAAAATCAATGCGGAAGTTGTTTTACTCAAGGCGGCATATCAAAAATTTTTGGGAACTGTCAATGTTGAAACCAATACATTATCTGAAGGTTTGTATTACATTACATTAACAGATTCTCTTTATCTGACCAATCCGGGTACTGCTGCTTTGGCAAATGGACAAAATTTGTTGATCTCGAATAACGGTTTATCTAAAACTAAAATAACAACAGATTTCAGCCAGCTGTTTACTATTGCTAAGGTTACATCATTGGAAACTCCTCGTTATTCTATATTTAGCGCCCTGAACGAGGAAGATGTATATCGTCATTTAACCGAAAATGCTGTTTTCCAAAGTTCATGGGGTAATCCTGGAGGGGGAACAACCAGTAGTGATGATAACTGGCGTACATTTAATATCCTCTTCAATGGTGCTGCTTATGCTATTCAGAATGCAGGACAAAGTGCAAACAAGGGTTATTGGCAGTATGATGCAACGAATATGAAATTAGCAGTAAGCTCCACAAATCCATCTTTTGTATTCAAGTTTATCACTTATGATGGAACCGGTATTTCAAAGGTTTATGATAATGGAACTCAAATATATCCAGGTAGCAAATCGATTGAAATATCTACCGAAAATCCTGTTAATGTAACAGTTTACACAATTACCGGTGTTCCGGTTTTCAAAACAGTTGTTTCCGGTTCTCAATCTATTCCGGTTCAGTCTGGATTGTATATTGTGAAGGCTTCAGGAGAATTTACTACTGTGAAAAAAGTTTTTGTCAAGTAAAAATGTAATTCTGAATGAAAAAAATATTGAAAACTATCCTCGTGATTGGTGCGCTGCTCGTAGCGCACCTTCACGATATTTATGCCCAGAATTTTGTCCATCCGGGAGGATTGGTTACTCTGGAGGATATTGACAGGATCTCTTACTTGCTTAATACGGAAAAAGATCCTACGATCCAGGCTGCTTTTAATAAGTTAAAGGCAAATAGCCATGCTCAATATACTTATAATCCCAATGCCCAGGAACGCATTGTGCGTGGAACCACCAGTTATCCCGAAAATTATTCGATTGCGATGAATGATGTAGCTGCAGCCTTTCAAAATGCATTGATGTGGCGGATTACCGGCGATACTAAGCATGCGGATTGTGCTATGCGTATTTTGAATGCATGGGCAAGAACCTGTAAAGAAGTAACCGGAGATACTAACGCGTCACTTGCATCCGGTATTTATGGCTATGAATTTGCACAGGCCGGAGAACTTTTACGCGGATATGCAGGTTGGTCAGTTGCTGATTTTAAAAATTATCAGAATTGGATGCGTAATGTGTTTTATATCAGGGCAATGTATTTCCTGGAATTGCGACATGGAAGAACGTTGTCTCATGGTGACCCCGGAGCTTATTTTTCTAACTGGGGGTTGTGTAATCTTTTGTGTGTGATGAGTATCGGAATTCTTTGTGATGATGTTGCTATTTATAATCAGGGGCTTTCTTATTACAAAGAAGACAAATGTAATAACTTTACGGATACCCCTCGCAACCCAATTAAGGATATAGGATACAATGAATTTCTCGGCAATTTGGTTGTATGGTTGCATCCTGATGCACGCGGACCTTTTGGTTATTTAGGGCAGATGCAGGAAAGTGGTCGCGACCAGGGACATGCTACAATGGCAGCCGGTTTAGCGGCTGATATTTGTCAAACAGCATGGAATCAAGGGGATGACTTATATGCTTATATGAACAACCGCATTGCCGCGGGATTTGAATATATTGCTCTTGTTAATTCTCTTGCTTCATCCGGACAAGTAGTTGATTCTGTACCCTTTATTCCTTATGAGAGAAGCGGTTTACCTACGGAAAATTATACTTCAACACAAAATGGTTTAGGAGGTTGGGGAGCCGCCCGTCCTTACTGGCATCGGGTAGTTGCACATTATGAAGGGGTAAAAGGTGTGTCAATGCCTTATTCACGTAAGATGGCTGCCAAAGGAGGCGTAGATGGAGGTGGTGGAGATTATGGGAGTACCAGTGGTGGTTTCGACCATCTTGGTTTTTCTACTCTGACGAGCTATCGTCCGATTACCTGGTATCCGGCAACGGGTTATTATCCGGTGACATTGGGAGCAAGTATTACTTACAATGGTAAAACGATACAAGATAGTTATTTGAGTAAAGTAAGCAAAGGAAGTGTCATTACACTTACACCTTCTTTACCGGAAGGCGCTACCGAAGATGGAAACTGGAAATGGGAAACCGGAGCAGTTTCCAGGGAATTGACTTTCCCAATAGAAAAAAGTGGCGTATATCGTGTTACCTACACGGCAAAAAACGGTGTGAAAAGTACGCAGGCCTTCAATATCGCTGTTTGGGGCGATTGTACTCCGGATATTGTAAGACCCAAAGTAACAGTAGGAGATGTGTCTGTTAATGATACTGTATTGTCGGTTTTACCTTACCAACGTTTTATATTGAGTATAAATACCGCCAATTATTATAATTATGGTTCTGCCCAATGGAGTACAGGGGCTACAGGTTTTTCGTTAACATTGTCAAATGGAGTGCGTAGTGATTCAATTTTCTCTGTGGATTATTATAATGTGGGTGGTTTTAAAACTACTGTAAATTTTTATGTCAAGTTAGTTTATATTACTCCTTCTGTTTCGATAGACGGGGCGACTGCTCAAACTACAAACCGTGCAATTGTGGAACCGGGGCAAAATGTGGAACTGAAACCGCTCACAACTACGGGTTATGATGGCGGAACTTTCCGGTGGAGTAGCGGACATCTTTCAAAAAACCTGATGGTTCAGAATATTCAGCAGTCTAAATGCCTTACCATGTATTATACATTGACTAAAAATGGTGTTACAACCATAGATACGGTTGATTTTCAGATTTCTGTTGCACGTAAAAATTATCAAATAGCTGATGGAGATTATTATATTCAACGGGCAATAGATAAAGCCTATCTAACCAATCCCAATGCAAATGCAACAGATAAGTTGAAACCTTATTTTAGAGAAGAAAATGCATCAGATCAGCTCTCTCAGGTATGGACAATAACCAAAGATAATTCCGCATCTGCAGGAGGACGTTTTAAGATGGTTTCTAAAAAAGATGGAAATTACGTAAGCGAAAATGCTTCTTTCGGAACCAATCCGTATTACTCTGATTGGAATACTTATACATTTCATTGTTTGGAAGGAGAAAATTTGTATGCTATTCAAAATGGAGGTAAGTCGGGTACTTTATATTGGGTTATTAATGGTGATGAAATAACCGGTAAAGGGTCGGCTACACAGAACGGATATCCGTTTCTTATAACACCAATTATTCCGAATCCAGATGAAATACCTGAAATCCCGGGATCAGGAATCGTTTCCTATGTATCTGCCGCTTATTCAGTTGATGGTGGTGCAACGCAACGTGGGGATAAAATTAATATTGAAAAAGGAAAGAGTATCGTATTGAAACCGGTTAAGGTAACCGGACTGGATGATGCGGGATCCTGGCTTTGGGATGATAACAGTACGGAAAGTACTCTTGTGCTCGACAATGTACAGAATGGAGGGGTATATTCCGTTAATTTCACTTATCAGGAGGAAGATACAGTATATGTTTTTCCGATTACGTATACGATTATGATTGTAGAAGATAACTACAAGTTGCAAGAGGGTGATTATAGAATACTGCGGGCATCTGATGATTTCCGGTTGACCAATAATGGTTCATTAATTCCTGTATTTACAGCTGCTTCTGCAGATAGTTTGTCGCAACTTTGGACAATTTCTATTGATCCGACTACCAACCGTCATAAAATTGTTTCCAGAAAAGACGGACGTTTTATGGAAGAGCATGGTAAGTTTAATACCAGTGTTTACAGTGCGGATTGGAATAGTTATCTTTTCCATTATCAGGATCAGGGAGAAAAATTGTTTGCTATTCAGAATGCAGGTAGTGCGGGTAATACATATTGGGCGATTGAAGGAAATAATATCAATAATGTTAATCATACAACACGTGAAGGGTATCCATTTAAATTTGAATTGATCAAACTGGCTCATACTGCTATTGGAGAAATTGGCATGATGCCATTAAAAATTTATTCTAATCTGGTATCCGATTATTTAATTATTGATGTTTCCGGAAATGACTCTTTCGATGCTATATTTAGTTTATATACCATTGATGGACAAAAAGTAAAGTCAATTCGTTGTACTACCTCCGAAAACAAAATTGATATGAAAAATCTTTCAAGAGGATTATATTTAGGTGTGTTCTCTTCAAAAGGAAAGGATACAACAATAAAAATCATTAAGCATTGATGATTAAAAAATAAATGTTTGATATAGAAGTCATCTTGACTTTATCTTAAAAAGTCAAGATGATTTCATAGGAACAAATCCATATAACAAAGAAGTAAAAGAATTAAAGATTAAAGTGTCATGAAGAAAAAATTACTGTTTGCCATTGTGGCATTAATTTCAACAGTGTTTGTTGTGAAAGCGCAACAAACTTTACCTGTAAGCGGGGAGTATTATGTGATAAAAAACGTCGATGCCTCGATTACAGATGGAAAAATATACCTTGGAGGTAATACTACTACTCCGACAAGGGAAAATGAGACAACGAATCCTGATTATCATGTATTCTTGGTTACCCAGAGTGGTACTGATAACAAATATTCATTCAAACAGGAATATTCCGGATATTACATGTGTCATACTACTACTGCAAATGCCTGGGTAGGTGACTATCGCAATGCAACCAACGATTATAAACAATATTTTTATATTGATAATCAAACAGATAATGCTTATTGTATTATAAAAAAAATCAATACTAGCGGAGGAGCTGACAATGGGGTTGGATGTGATACGAATAATACCGGTGTTTGGTTTAATAAGTCTAATACAGAAAGAAATCAGTGGATTTTTGATGCAGCTGCCGCTAAAATTATTTTGTCAGACCGATTAGAGTTGGCCATCGTTGCAGCTCAAACATTTTATAACGCTAATTCAAGCGCTACAGGTGCAAATGATTTTAATAATGTAATTTCTATTGCCAACGGAGTATATACCAACGGAGCATCAACATCAGCACAAATTGTTCAGGCAATTACTGATCTTAAGACGGCAACTTCTGTTTTTTCAACATCATTGATGGAAGCAAAATTCTCCGGGAATACTGAGTTTTTCATTAAAGTTAATAATGAATATTATATAAACAATCCGGGAGTAGCAATTTTAGCAGGAAACACAAATATAAAAGCATCAAACAATGGTTTGCAGGTAGATAGAAATATTAAAACAGCTAATCAGATATTTAAAATATCTAAAATTTCAGGAACTGAGAAATATGTATTTTTCAGTACGTTAAACGAATCTGCTGCCGGTTATTCTTTTGATGGGGGATTCCGTCATGTGACCGAAAATGTAAGGTTCGGATCAAATGAGTATGGAACTATAGCTGCAACAGGGGGTAACAATGCCTGGCGTACATTCAATATTTTATTCAATGGAACAAAATATGCTATTCAAGTTGCAGCTGGAAATGATGCAGGTGCTACCAAAAAAGGTATTTGGGCGTATGATTCTTCAGCAAAAAAGCTTGGTCATTCAGGAGACACAGGAGATAAAGATGCCTCAACTGAAACCGGAAATATTGGTGGGGCCAACAGAACAACTTTATTGGCTTCCGACTACATTCTTGATATTATTTCTGTAAGGGAAGTTTTCAATGAAGAAATTGTTGCCGGAAGAAATATTTACAATGCTCAACTCTCGAATACAGGTAATGCTCCCGGACAATATAGCCTTGCAGTAATGAATGCATTTGATCAGGCTTTAACTACCGCTGAAGCTATTGTTAATCCTACAAAAGAAGATTTGTTTACTTATGCGGTAGCTAAAGAAGCTTTTGTTTTCAATCCTTTCACAACTACTGATGTGAGTCTTCTTGAAACTGCTATTACCAATGCAAATGAGTATATAGAACTAATAAAGGATTTGATTTCTACAAATGATGATGATTATGTTCCGGGTACTTATGGTTATTTGCATCATAGCCAATTACTGACGGCGATATCAAATGCTCGTTCATTCATCGACGATGACCAGGATGGGGTTTGGCTGATTAATGATGTGACTGCTAAAATATCTGCTATTGAGACAGCTAAAACAGCTCTTACAAATTCATTGATGAAATATAATACCAATCAACTGGATAATGGAGAATATTTTATTAAAGTTGAAGGTTACTATGTTGATAATCCAGGGACTTTGACTACGGTCACAACATCTCCGGCTAATCAACAACTAATAAGTGTCGCTAATAATACATTAAATGCAAATTTAGAAATTATTGATGCCGGCCAGATAGTAACTATATCAAAAGAAAGTAACAACCGATATTCTTTCTTCAGTGCATTGTATGAAGAAGGTCTGAATAATCAAGGGGCAGGTAACCATTATCGTAATATCAACGAAAATGCAGAATTCCGTTCTGATTATTCAGGTGCCGGAGAATTGTCTTACAGAACTCAGAATATTCATTTTAATGGAACAAAATATGCCATTCAGGATGCACAGAATTCTGCAAGTAAAGGCTTCTGGAAATTCGACAATACAGTATCAAAATTAACTTATTCGGGAGTAACAACTTTAGCTGATGGCGATTTTATTTTTGAACTGATTCCTGTATCTGCAGTGTTTACGCAGGAAATTGCCAAAGGAAGGCTACTATTTACTTCAGCAGTAAAAGGAAATGCTGAAGGTCAATACAAAGCTGATGTATACGATGCATTTAGCAATGCTTTAGACCTGGCTGAAACTAAATTGAATCCCACAAAAGAAGATTTGTTTACTTATGCTGCTGTCGCTAAACTGTTTATACCCAATAATACTTTGATCATAGCTGCTGATGAAACAAAAACAAAAGGTGATTATATCAATGGTAATTATACCGATGTCATTTTTGTGTCGGATGAAACATCTACCGGACAATTGATTATTCCTTCAGGAGAGACATTGACTGTAAATGGTGTTGTTAAGTATCAGAAAGAATTCATCCCGAAAAAATGGTATCCGATCGGATTCCCGTTCGCTATCGAATCAATCTATTGTGCAGGATTTGAAGGAATCGGTGAAGGAACTGATCTGGAAATTTATGACGGAACTACTGCCGATAATGGAACTACAGGTGATTTCTGGTTGAAGAGCTATGATGGAATTTCCAATACATTTGCTTACAGTGCTCAGTTTGAAGCAGGTGTAGGATATGCTATCCAGTTCCCGAATGATTTTGCAGGTGAAGAGGTAACATTTATTTCTGTTGCTAATCCGGTCTTGAGCAATACGAATGTTCCGGTTTCTCCACTTAACACGGAATACACGTTGGTTGCTAATCCTTCCGTAGCCAATGTAATTACTATCACAGGTGCTGAAAACTATTACATGTATGATTATTCAACCAACGGTAAATTTAATGATAAATGCTTAGGTTCAGATTTATCTGGCAAATCATTGAAACCATTTGAAGCTATGATTGCCACCAAAGGTGTTGATGCTGCTGATTTGAGATCAGTAACTGTAGAAGAACAGGAAACAGCAATAGGTGGTGTTGATGTGGCTAACGATCAGGTTATCGAAATCCGTTATTACAACCTCCAGGGTATAGAAATTCCTGAACCAGCCACCAATGGTATCTATATCGTGAAGAAAATCTACGAATCTAAGAGAGTGGAAATAGTAAAAACCTTTATTAACAAGAAGTAAAATGAAAGCAACAAAAATAGTGTTCATGGCCGTTTGCCTCTTTTTTGCCGGCCATATATTTGCCTCCGGAAGTTTTGACTCTATGAAGGATAGAACTGACTCCTGGCTTCAAGATTCTGAAGAGCCAAGCTTGAGGGGTAGCCGGGCGGTTCAGGATGCCGAAGGAGAAGTGGGAATTCTTGAGGTCCCGGCTCACGATGCGTTGTATATTTTGCTGGCTTTAGCTGGTGTGTATATATTGGTTTCCCGAAAAAAGAAAACCCTTAATTAAAAAAAGAGATTTCTTTTTTACCTGAAATTTAGTCAGAAAATTCGCATGGGTTTCATATGGGCAGTTGAGACATCTTTCATCTTTCAATTATTAACTGTCTGGTATGAAATCTGTGCGAATCATAAAGGTGTCTTATCTGTTTTAGTTTTGTATGAAAAAAATAAAGTTCGTTTGGGGTCTGTTGTTTATATGCTGTAATCTTTGGGCAGATGAATTGGTGATTCATTCTATACCCAATGAGATTGTTTATACAAGGCATAATAATGATTTTACCGTGCAGGTTCGTCTTCCGGGAAAGGATTGGAAGGATTTGTTTGAATACAATGTAAGTGTCGATCTGGATAACCCGCAACCTGCTTCTATGGTGCAGTTTGACTTTTCAGGAAAAGTTGAAATGAAAGTCCGGGTAAACAATGGGATGATTCATCAGGTGAATATCCGTCCTGCTGAAAAGCAGATTATTCCTCTAATTAAAAACAATACAATTTTATTCAGTCTGGATAAGCCTGTGAAATTATCATTGGAGGTAAATGGAGATCGTTTGCATAATTTGCATATATTTGCTAATCCATTGGAAACCGAAATCCCGGATCCGAAAGATCCTGATGTTATTTATTTTGCTCCGGGACTGCATAAGCCTAAAGATTTACCGGGAAATGCTTTCCGCGTTTCTTCAGGACAAACGGTTTATTTAGCGCCGGGAGCAGTTGTTCGGGGTAAGTTTGCTTGTTCTCATAGTGAAAATATTCGTTTCCTGGGCCGTGGAATCATTGAAGAACCGGAAAGAGGATTTGAATTGATAAATTGCAAAAATATTGAAATAGAAGGTATTACGGTTATTAATCCCATGCATTATACTGTTTATGGGGGACAAACCGATGGACTGAAAATCAAAAACTTAAAATCATTCAGTTGTAGAGGATGGAGTGATGGTATTGATTTAATGAGTTGTTCAAATGTGGAAATAGATGACGTTTTTATGAGAAATTCCGATGATTGTATTGCTATTTATGGCCATCGCTGGAGTTTTTATGGGGATGTAAAAAATTATGATGTGAAAAATTCCATATTATGGGCTGATGTGGCTCATCCTATCAATATCGGTATTCATGGTGATACCAAAGGGAATGGAAATACAATCGAACAATTGAATTTTTCCAATATTGATATATTGGAACACCATGAAGATGATCGCGAATTCCAGGGATGCATGGCATTCATGGTAGGCGATCACAACCTTGTAAAGGATGTTGTATTTGAGAATATTCGGGTGGAAAGTATCTCGGAGGGACGTTTGTTCAGCGCCAGAGTGCTTTTCAATAAAAAATATAATGATGCTCCCGGCTCCGGGATCGAAAATGTTATCTTCAGAAACATATTTTATAACGGATCGGATGAAAATGAATCGCTGATAGAAGGATATAATGATAAGTGCAAAGTAAAAAATGTTTTGTTTGAAAATATTGTGATCAATGGAAAACGAATAAAATCATTTGAAGAAGGGAATATAAAAATCGGAGAATATACCGAAAATGTAAGATTGAATTAAAAAGTATAATGATGACGAATATAAATATGTCTATACCAATGAATTTCAGATCCGGATTAATTGCCATACTTTTACTGACTTTTATTGTTTTGTTTTCAGACAATACAAACGCTCAAAGGCTCACTGAAAATATCAATCGTGAATGGAAATTTAAACTCGGGGATCATCCGGGAGCAGAATCTATTTCTTATATTGATACTGATTGGGATCGGATAGGATTACCTCATTCTTTCAGTATGCCGTATTTTATGTCCCCCGATTTTTATGTAGGTTACGGATGGTATAGAAAAACATTGAATATTCCGGAAAAGTATATAGGAAAAAGAATTTTTGTTGAATTTGAGGCAGCTTTTCAGGATGCGGAAATATTCCTTAACGGAAAGAAAACCGGATATCATAAAGGGGGTTATACCGGTTTTTCCATTGATATAACAAACAATGTAAAAGCAGGTGACAATCTGTTGGCCGTGCGTTTGAATAATCTCTGGAAAGCTGATTTAATGCCCCGGGCAGGGGAGCATGTTTTCTCCGGAGGGATATATCGGGATGTTTATCTTGTAGTTACTGATCCGGTGCACATTGTCTGGTATGGCACATTCGTTACAACACCGCAAGTATCCAAAACCTCCGCTGATGTTAATATCAAGACGGAAGTAGTTAATTCTTCTTCAGTTACTAAAGATATATGGGTCGAAACAATCATATACGATCCAAACGGAAAAAAAGTAGCTTCTCAAACCATCAACCAGATAATTCCGGAGCATACGGTAAATATATTTGACCAAACAATAAATGCTATAAAAAATCCAGGATTATGGCATCCGGATCATCCGTATTTATATAAAGCAATCAGTAATATTTATGATGGTAAGAGGTTGGTAGACAGGAAAGAAACTGTATTTGGTATTCGAAGACTCGAATGGACAGCCGATAAGGGTTTCTTTCTTAACGGGGAACATTACTATATCCGGGGAGTGAATGCCCACCAGGATCATGCCGGTTGGGGAGATGCCGTAACCAATGCAGGTTTTTACCGGGATATACAACAGATAAAGGATGCCGGATTTAATTTTGTTCGCGGATCACACTACCCGCATGATCCGGCTTTTTCAAAAGCTTGTGATGAGATAGGATTATTATTGTGGCAGGAAAATGCTTTCTGGGGAATCGGAGGTACATCCAAAACTGATGGTTACTGGAATTCAAGCGCTTATCCGATTTTTGAAGAAGATAGAATGACTTTTGAAGCAAGTGCCGGACAACAGTTGAAAGAAATGATCCGTATCCACCGGAATCATCCTGCTATTATTTGCTGGAGTATGAGTAACGAACCGTTCTTTTCGGCTCCGGAAGTGATTGATCCTATAAGCAAACTATTGCAACGACTCATTGATCTGGCACATCAGGAAGATCCTTCCCGATTAGCTGCGGTGGGTGGTTGTCAACGTCCTCTGGGAGAAACCCGAATAGATAGGATCGGAGATATAGCCGGATACAATGGAGATGGTGCTATAATCGAAGAGTTTCAACAACCGGGAATCCCCAGTTTAGTCAGTGAGTATGGAAGTGTAACGTCTGTTCGTCCGGGTAAATATGATCCGTGCTGGTCTGACCTGGCAAAATCAAAAATGCAAAATGGTCTTCCCTGGCGCAGCGGACAGGCGATCTGGTGTTGTTTTGATCATGGCAGTATTGCCGGAGCCAATCTGGGAAGAATGGGTATTGTAGATTATTTCCGTATTCCCAAACGTGCCTGGTATTGGTATCGGAATGAATATAAAGGGATAGCGCCTCCGGTGTGGCCGGAGCCGGGCATCCCTGCCGGACTCAAATTGGAAGCTGATAAGACATCGGGAGTACTTACCGATGGTACAGATGATGTAAAACTGACAGTGACAGTTCTTGATATTGTTGGCAAACAGATCAGTAATTCCCCGGAAGTGACATTGACAATTGTATCCGGACCCGGTGAATTTCCTACAGGTTCGTCTATTACATTCAATGTAAAAAGTGATATAACTATTCTGGACGGAATAGCAGCCATAGAATTCCGTTCGTATTATGCCGGACAAACAGTAATAAGGGCAACTTCCCCAGGATTAAAACCGGCCGAAATAAAAATTAATTTTACAGGTAAATATCCTTATAAAGAAAGTGTTACTCCTAAAGTAAAGGACCGTCCGTATGTACGTTTCAGTAAGAAAGGACAAGCTTCGGTTCCGCAGACATATGGTTATAATAATCCTACTTTTCCCAGCAGTTCGGAACTTCCGTATATAGGAGGAATGGCAACTGATGGTGACAAAAAAACCTGGTGGCAACCGGAATCCACAGATCCGAATCCTGCATGGATATTGGATACTGAAAAGTTACTTTCTTTTTCCGGAATTAAAATGTTTTTCCCGGAAGCTGTAAACCATAAATATAAAGTTGAAGTTTCAAATAACCGGACTGACTGGAAGACTGTAGCAGATCTTACATCAAATGAAAAACAGGAAGATCAGAAACATATCATCCTTCCTGCTTCAGCCAAAGGACGTTTTGTGAGGATCAGCTTCAATAACGATAATAATATTATACCACGCATAGCAGAAGTGGAAGTGACAGGAACGGTTGTCGATGCTGTTGATTGATTAGTGGTTTTTATATAATTTTGTATAATTATTTTTTGAGTTTGTCTTGACTTTTGACTAATTTTATTCTAAGTGTTTTTTTTGGACACGAATTTGAACGAATTAAACGAATAAAGACGAATTTTTAAAATATTCTGATTCTAAAATTTGTTCTGATTCGTTTAATTCGTTCAAATTCGTGTCCAAAAAAAGTCTAGATAACTTCTTTATATAATTTTGTATGATTATGGATAAAAGAAATGTTTTTATGCTGATAATCCTGTTATTTTTTATAACAGGAATGTCATATGCACAGGGATTCGTTCATCCCGGTATTTTACATACGGAAAAGGATTTTGATAGAATCCGTAAGAAAGTCAAAGAGAAAGAAGAACCCTGGATTTCAGGATGGAATATATTGATTGATAACCTGCATGCACAACTGGATTATCGTCCGAATCCGACACGTGTTATTTATCGGGGAGGAGGAAGCCCCCAGCCCGAAAATTATTCCAGGGTAATGAACGATGCAGCCGCAGCCTATCAATGCGCTTTGCGTTGGAAAATCAGCGGAGACAAACGATATGCCGAAAAGGCCATTCAAATCTTGAATGTATGGGCCGACACCTGCGTACAGGTATCCGGAGATACCAATGGCGCTTTAGCTGCGGGATTATATGGATACCCTCTGGCAAATGCTGCAGAAATCATGAGAACATATCCGGGTTGGAAGAAAAAGGAT